>JAVZOV010000002.1:0-300000 GCA_038881895.1 Thermoprotei archaeon | reverse complement strand
ATTTTTGTATTTGACAGCAGTAAAGCGATTTCTACACCTATATCACCTATATTTTCAATAAAGCTTGATGCTAACCTAAGATCCATCAAATCAATATCTGATATTTCAAATTTTCTTAGAATCTTATTATTTCTAGCAGCAGTTCTAAGAACTCTAACTATCAGAAAATATAGTCTGTTAACATCCTCATCGCGTCTCGCTATTGAACGTTCAATAGTAACATTCCCAGAAATTATACTATTCAATGCATCTTTATATATACTGTTTGCGATTAAATTAGCTCGTTGAAGGAGTTTGTAAGGATGTAAAGTACTAATGTTAATAACACTTTGTAGTACGATACTGTTTATAGTTTCCTCCATAATTTCAAGCCCAATAAAATCTCTGCAGGTCTTTCTAATGAAATCCCTGACATCAGAGTTGATCTCATTAAATGATTTTATAACAATTGTAGTATATCCGAGAAGATACATTCCTAGAATCTTACGTTGCAATGATCTCATATCAAATGAAGTTAAATTGATTACGCCATAAGACTCCTCAATCTCTACACCCTCTTCTTTAACATAGAGGATAATATTTCCATCCACAGTCTCCTCTATCTTTATTACATCTCCTTTTTTCAGGTTCCAACGTTTAACTAAATCTTTTGGAAGTGATAAATATAATGTGCCACCACCAATTTGTTGCAATTTTCTGGTATGCATTATTTTTTAAACAATTATCTAGTATAAAAAATTAGAGTATTTCAAACAACGTTATCTTTTTTACTCTTATAATTGGATACTAGCTCTTTTAATATGTAGATGACTGAAAACGCCATTAAGATTATCTGAAAGATCTCCATACTCATTTTTGTCTCAGAAATACTTTCTCAGCAGTTAATAAAACCGTATTATAACTATGTTAATATCATAGAATGATTCATTTATTATTGTGAAACAATCCTTGATCTCTAATTAAATATCCAAACTTCTCTGCATCAATCTCTTAACAGTTACCCAGCTCTTTCTAGCAAATGGAGGCAAATCATTATGAACACGGATCCATTGTTTAAGAAAATTAATTGTTTTCGGGTCTGACGGATACCCAGATCCAAAATCGCCATAAATACGTTTTAAATTCTCTATAATCTCGTCTCGCTCAATCTTGGCTATTATAGACGCTGCTCCAACTGGTATGTAACGTTCATCAGCATTATGCTCACACACTATTCTTATCTTCTTAATCAGATTAGATTGTATCAATTGAGAGAAATAATTAGCATTACTGTGAGCAGCATCAATGTATATAACGTCTGCTACGTTAATCTTATTAATTAATTCTGCAATTTTTTTAGCCTCAAGAATAGCAAGCTTGTGCCCATTTAATACTGCATCATCTATTTCATAAGGTTCAATCTTTAATGAAAGAACATATTTTGCTTCATTTTTTATTATATTATATAATTCCTTTCTTTTGGATGGACTTAATTTTTTGGAATCCTTAATACCATAATCTCGAAATTTCTCTAAAGTACTTTCATCAGAGACAATCAAAGCAATGATCATCGGTCCTAAGACAGGACCACGACCAGCTTCATCCACTCCTCCTATTAGCAAGTATTTTCACTCCTCTGGAAACGTCCCTAACAACATGCCTTCAATAATTATCGGTTTTAAACGTTGAGCTAGCATGTACGCATTGTTTAATTTTATACTACTCTCTGCATGTATTGTCAATATTGGTTCTCCTTTCTTAACTTTGTGCCCAGCTTTATAGTACAATCTTACTCCGGCACCTTTATCAGAGGGTGCTCCCGCAGCTCTCGCAATAGCAGTGATCGCTGAGTTATCAGTACCAGTAATGTATCCATCAACTGGAGCATAGAGACTAATTGTTTTATCACCAACCGGTATATCATCAGGTTTTATATTAGGATTACCACCTTGAGCATCTATAATTTCTCTGAACTTTTTTAATGCTTTGCCAGAAGTTAAAATATCTTTTGCAATATTATAACCCGAGCCCTTTGGAACTATGTTAGCAGCTTCTATTATAAGGCTAGCTAATGAGAGAGCTTTCTCAACTAAACTCATAGATCCTTTACCTTCCAATGCCTCAAGTGCTTCACGTGCTTCTAGTGCAGGTCCTACAGTATATCCCAGTGGTTGTCCCCCATATGTTATTGCACATTTTATGCTTATACTAAGACGCTCAGCGACATCAGACAACAAGCGGGCAAGTTTTCTTGCATCATCCATGTTTTCGACCTTTGCTTTAGGACCTATTGGTAAATCTATAAGTACAAACTTAGCATCAATAGCTAATTTTTTAGACAGTATGCTTGCAACCATCTGGGGTTCTGGATCTATGCCTAGGATGTGCTCTATCTTAACATAAATATCATCTGCTGGCGCTAGATTTAATCGTCCACCCCAAACTAATACTCCACGTGTCTTTAACGCTATCTCCTTGACCTCACGAGGAGTTAAATCGACTCTTGCTAAAACTTCCATAGTGTCAGCAGTCCCAGCTGGAGATGTTATAGCTCTGCTACTTGTCTTCGGAATTAATATACCTGCAGATGCAACAATTGGAACTACTAATATCGACGCTTTAGAGTTCCCTGGAACTCCACCAATACTATGAACATCATAAACTGGTTCATCAAAGCGTATTCTTTCTCCTGTATTAACCATTGCTTCTGTCAGATAAACAATCTCATCAAGATTCATGCCAACAAATTGCTCAGCCATGAGAAATGCAGCAATCTCCAGCTCTGTTAGCTCATAGTTTACTGAATCCCTCACTATGCTCTCTATTTCATCTTTCGATAATATGGTTCCTTTCATTTTTTTCTTTATATAACTTATAGAAACAGGCAACGATGAAGGTGATACATTAATAAGAGATCCATCTATTATGCCTAAATTATATGCAATTTCTCTTGGTATACCAACTTCACCAGGTTTTACTATAGTTTCTGTGACATCAAGGATAAAATTCGTTTCTTTTCCCCCATAATTTAACGTAATACGATCTCGTGGCTTAAGATCCATATCCCTCGCATTTTTTGAATGAAGAACGCATACCTTATAACCAGCTCCATGTATGTCAAGAATCTTGGCCACTAAATTATTCATCGTTAACACCTCGCACAGCATTAATTATATCTTTAACTATAATATTAGGTATTTCATTCCTATTATAATATGTGACTTCTATTACCTTTCCAACATTCCGAATTTTATTAACCAATGGATGCCTTGCTTTCCAATGTACAGTACCAATAACATTTTTATCAGTTTCTAACACGTGCTCAATAAGTTTAACAAACTTATCTGACAATAATTCCATAGGACCTATTTCATCACACACTATCACATCTGCATTCATCATAGCATTTTCTATCGCTCCTATACTTATGTCCTCAAACTCCTCTACCCTGACATGATATTTTCCTATACGAGGCTCTTCATTCTCAGTAGAGATCGCCAAAATTCCTTTATTGCCATTCATAATGTCCTCAACTTCAAATCCAATACGAACGGGGCCTCTTCGCATTTCTCTCGTTATAATTCCTCCCACTCTCACACGTTGTTCTTTTAGTAGATTTACTATTTTCACTATAACTGTAGTCTTCCCAATTCCAGGAGCTCCAGTAAGAAAATAGTACATTCCCACATAGCTATTAAAATAAAGCAATATATTAAGATTTTAGGATAAAATTACCTACAACTATCTCTGCACTTGAAGATCTTTATGTTAAAGATTATAAAAAGTGCCTGAAAAATGCTACAGTAATTAATTCTAACACTCTCCACAGTTGAAGTCGGGAGATTCTTGCTTCTGAGATGTTCATCGGTCTACAATTCATCGCTCTTTTAGGATCCCATCTCATTCCGTTCCATATTAGAGGTCAGGATTGTGCTACCAGTCTGCTATTCTAGAGAAGGGGATGATTGAGACTTTAAGAATTTATATTTAAACGTCAGTTCAAAATTTCAAACTCTTTTGCTAAATTTCTGTAATTCTTAGAAAAATATTACTAGGTGTTAGTTATTTAAAAACCGTAACTGCTAAAGATCGTTATGAGCGAGTATAGTATAGTAAATGAAGGTAAAATAAGCATAGTAGTATTTCCTAGAGTATTTTATAATAAGTTCATGGAGTTGTCAAGAGATATATCAGTAGGTGTTATTAAAGCGTATTATAATTTGGTTGGTAAAAAACTAAGAATATGTGAACCTCTTGCTGCGACAGGTATTAGAGGATTAAGATATTTAATAGAGACTGATGGTGTAGATAAGCTATGCCTAAATGATATATCTAAAGAGGCATATGCAAATATTAAGGAGAATGTTAAAAGATTACATGTTGAAGATAAAGTAGAAGTCTTTAACACTGATGCAAATATTTTATTATCTAATTATGGTGTAAAGGGTAAAAGATTTGATGTAATAGATCTGGATCCTTTTGGCTCTCCAATAAGATTTGTTCATGCTGCAATAAAAGCGATTAAAAATGGTGGATTATTAGGAGTATCACACACTGATGTAGCACCTCTATGTGGTGTTCATGGCAAATCATGTCTAAGAAGATATCAATCAATACCGCTCAAAAATGAATTTTGTCATGAAACAGCAGTACGTATCATACTTGGTTATCTTATTAGAATATCAGCAATCTATGGTTTTGGTATAGAACCACTTTTAAGTCATGCAACACGCCATTATATAAGGATATTCATAAGATTACATATGAAACCAAGTGCTCTAGATGAAAGCCTTTCAAATTTAGGTTACATATCATATTGTCGCAATTGTTTATGGAGAATTCCAAAAAAAAGTATCGTGTCGTCACTTCTTTCGAACTGTCCCCATTGCGGTTCTCAATTAGAATATGCAGGTATCTTATGGCTTGGGCCGCTAGGTAATGCAGATTTCATTAAAAATGTTGCAGAAATCATTAACAAATCAAATTATAAATTATCTTCACACGAAGAAAAACTTGTTAACACACTAGCTAATGAAGCTTGCATGCCACCAACATATTACCAATTAGATTCCATGGCAAAAAAACATAAAATTTCATCAATTTCAGTAGAAACGGTAATGAGACGTCTTATCGAAAGTGGGTTTAGAGTATCACGTACACACTTTCATCCAAAAGGTATAAAAACCGATGCCCCATTTTTAAAATTGCTAGAAATCATTAAAGGAATTGCTTAACCTATTCCTGTACATAACTCACAAACTGCTAAATTTCTATCATATGTCTGCTGCCTTTAAATAGTATTTATGAAAAATGTTAACTTTATATTTGTTTCTTCTCAGTTCATCCACGAAATCCCTTGCAAATTAAATATATTTCAGAACTACGTGATCTTGTTGCGGGCGGTCTATGAAGATATACTTGTTTAAAAAATTTCTTTGCCTTCTCAATAATCTGTTTCGACTCTGATCCTTCAAAAATTTTTGTTACGAAATTTCCGTTATTCCTAAGTACATTATATGCAATTCGTAAAGCGGCTTCAGCTAGTCTCAATTGACGTTGATGATCAAGATCCCAAATTCCTGAAACTTTAGGTGCTGCATCACATAGGACTACATCTGCTTTATTTTTAAGTATTTTAAGTATTTGGTTAGGGGCATCTTCATCAGTTATATCCAAACCTAAAATCTTTACATTTTCATAAGGCAATGGTTCAAAATCGCTAATGTCTATTGATAGAACAAACCCAGACTCACCCACAATTAATCTAGCAACTTGTGACCATCCTCCTGGCGCAGCACCAAGATCGATGACTTTATCTCCTGTTTTCATAACGTGAAAACGTTTATTTATCTGCAGTAATTTATATGCTGCTCTAGATCTAAAACCTTCACGCTTTGCCATCCAATAATAACTATCTTTCCGTTCTATCTTCATTGTTCTAACCCTGACGTTCTTTTGCCTCTTTTTGCTCTTCTTTAGCCGATTTATCAAGCCATCCTCCAATAAGAAGACAATCAAACGGATTTACAAAATAACCTGGCTCGCATCTGCTTAATTCTGGACAAGTAAAACACGGTACATTTGCTAAAGTATCGAATGGTACTATTCTTACTTCTCGTTTTACGGGTGTTAAAACAAACGTTTTATGACCTTTTATTACAATGCTACTTCTTGTTATCCTATTTTCAAGCAGAAGACGTTGGACGAGCCGTGATCCACGTTTACTATCAATTCCTAATCGTTTCCATAATTCGCTTTGAACCATCGTACTATTTTCTGAGCTTTTTATTAGTTCTATAGCTTTTTCCACCAATTCCTCAATACTTGGTGCTTTTTTCTCGCTCACACTTCTCACTTCACATTGAATACTTTATATCTAACGCGCTCATTAGCTCTTTATAACGATTTCTGATAGTAACTTCTGTAATACGGGCTGCTTCTGCTATTTCATGTTGCGTCCTTTTATTATTTGTCAGTATGCTAGCGATATATACTGCTGCTGCGGCTAATCCCCGTGGCTCTTTACCAGACATTATGCTCACTTTATTTGCATTTTTAAGGATCTCATTTGCTTTAGCTTGAACTTCGATAGGTAAATTAAGACGAGAAACTATTTGTGAAACATGATGTTCTGGAGAACCATGAAGTTTACTGATAAGATCTGGCCTGCGCTCAAAAATTACAGGTAGTAAGATTTTATAACATTTATTAATATCACGCTTAGATACGCGAATGCTTTTTGACAATTCTTCTATAGTGACCGGATTCTCAGCTAACCGAGATGCTATAAAAACTGCTGCGGCTGCAGCACCACGTATACTCCTACTTTTTGATGAACCTTTCTTTTTCATATATTCACGATAAATATACGATGCATTCTCCTCAACTTGACGCGAAAGTTTTAACTGGTTCACAATTGTTTGTATTTCATTTAGTACTCTTGATAAATGTCGTTCGTGCCTTCTCATCAATTGCATTTTTGATTGAAGTGTACGAAGTCTTTGAATGCCTCTCATCATTTTTAGAGAAATCCTTCGATTTTCAACATACTTATTATCTAAACTGAAAACAGTATCAGAAATTGATGATGGATACATTATATTTCTAGGTGGTCCACGACCCTCACCGCTTAATTGGTCCTCAACTATCTTATAATTTACTACTGTGATTCTTGAATCAATCACAGTTCCGCAATCATGACATGTTAATTGTCCTTTTTCATCCCGTATTATATTTTTGCTTCCACAAGTTGGACATGTGTCTTGAGAGGTGTTCATTTTGATCTCCTCGACGGCAACGAGATTATGTATACATACTTATCTATAATTTTTTCAGGGTTTCTATAATTAGGGTTTAACTTAATTGATATGAAAGGAGAATTGACTGGCCCAATAATATCATAAATTTTCCCAATGACTTTAAGTTTGTCGTCAAATACCTCAAGGCTCTGATACGGGATATCGTGATCCTCCGATTCAACTATTACATGTCCGGTTTTTGTAACACGCAATACTCTGCCAAGCTTTTTCATCTCTTACACCTCTAATTGAAATCTCACTAATTATTAGTTATATAAAAACTAAGTATTAAACCTTAACATTTTCTACAAAAACCGTTTTACTAGCAGAAAACCATTAAAACATCATTATTGTTGTCCTCATAAAATTAAAATTCTAATATTCATGAGCTTTTGCTAGCTGATCTTTTTTGTCGTATCTTAATTAAGTTCGATGCTACCAATTTTAATATTTCAGATTTTTTCAGATTACTGTTCTTCTTTACAATAATTCTGCCACTTTCCCACCATGATCTAGGATATGCATGATCTTTTTCAACAGTTACTTCAAGTCCAAGTAATTTAACCGCCTCTTCAAGTTCACCTAAGCTTGGTTTATCAACACAGTATCTTTTTGGTAACCTACGCCCACTATTTCTTGTTTTACTTAAATCAAAATACGATGGCCATAATATTATATAATCTCTTTTTGTCATTTCACTCAGACTGTTTAATGAGAATACCATTTAGTATACCATGCCGTCCAGGTCTTGAGGTAACTTTCACAAGCCCCAGTTTAGTCTTCACAATACTTCCTTTGGTTATCACACCTCGTCTATTATAATCAGTTGATGATGGATTACTCACGAACCCTATTATTTTTTCTTTAACAGTTTTACCTGTTTCTGTGTCAGACACGTTTATTGATTCTGCGACCTTAAGCTTAAATTTATAATTTCTACCCATACCCCTACTTTTGATAAGCTCTGCTTCTTTGCCTAAAATAGTTTCGATAGGTGGACTGCCAGATTCATAGCGTCTTCTTTTTCTACTTGAACTCTTTCTTCCACCACTTGGTTTGACTAAATCGTTTGAGTGCCAAACACCCATGGATTCTCTTAGTTAAAATCTTAAGATATAATATAAACTTTATGTTTTAGAGAAAAGATCATCACATAATACTTCATCATAAGATATTTATCTAATTTTTACGTGAAAATTGTTGATAAACTTAAAACACGTGATCTAACTCATCAAACCTAAAAATATTTAAGATTACTTCTTTGTATATGTTACCTCACGGGTTACAGCGTTCTTAAATCTATTATCAATTCCAGAACTGAATCTAAGTTTTCTGAGAATCCATTTTGCAAAATTTAGTTATATTTAATACTTAGAATTTATATCAACAAACTGGTTGGTAAATATGAAAATTTACTATAGAAAACGAGTTGAAAAAATAATAACGGAAATGAATAAGAATTCAATTGATGGTGTTCTTTTAATAGATCCTGCATCTGTTCAATATTTTACAGGTTTAAAGTTAGTAAGCAGTGAACGTTCTCTTTATACATTTATCGGTAGCGATGGTACTGTGAGTATTTTTGCTCCAAAGTTAGAAATTAATCAAGCAAAAGATGAAGCAATATTAGGCGATGTTATAGAGGTATCACGTAATGTTTCAGCCTTTAGTGAAATTTCATCATATGTTAGGACAAAAAATGTGAAGACGCTCGGAATTGAGGGATCTAAAATTTCGTATACAATGTTACAGCGTCTTACCAGTAATGAAGGAGTTAATACAAAGGATGTCTCCACTACGATAGCTTATATAAGATCTAAAAAAGATCTATTAGAATTGGAGAGCATAATAAGAGCAACTACTATCACAGAACAAGCATTAAACGTTGCAAAGGATATGATTATGGGGGGTATCAAAGAGGTTGAGATAATGAATGCAGTCGTTTCAGAAATGATTAACAGTGGTGCGGAATGGGTAGCCTTTATACCAATAGTAGCTTCAGGAGCAAGAGCAGCGTATCCACACGGCTCATCATCTAACAAGATTCTAAGAGATGGAGAATTGGTTGTAGTAGATTTAGGCGCTCGTGTAGATGGATACTGCGCAGATTTAACAAGAACATTTATAGTTGGGAAGCCAAACGAAAAAGAAATAGAGTTACATCAGATTATTACTGATGCAATCGAGCAAGCACTTAAAGTTGTCTCACCAAACGTAAAAGCCTCAGAAATTGATAAAGCCGCTAGGCAAGTCATAGAAATGAAAGGTTACGGTGAATACTTTACACATGGACTTGGGCACGGCATTGGTTTGGCTGTACACGAGTATCCAACATTAAGCTCAACAAGCGATGATATTATTGACGAATATAATGTTGTAACTATTGAACCAGGCATTTACATTTCCGGATTTGGAGGAATACGTATAGAAGAAGATGTTTTAGTAACTAAAAATGGTTACCAACTACTTTCACGATTCCCCCGTGATCTCTATTAATAATTTTTTCTTATATGCCATCCTATGAGGAAACTCTAATGCGCTGAACACGTTCATAAGACATGAACAATATAGTTAATAATACTGTTATTGTGAAACTTAGTGCAACTCTATTTAAGATAACTGGTATAAGAATTTCTGATGGAAGTATAGTTCCTTTAGTTAATATTTCGCCCAAAGTATCAACAACAAATTTCAATGTTATTAGAAATGAGATACTTACAACCTCATGCCATGCACCATGCATAACACCAGGAGCATGTTTAATAAACTTTGTAATAAATCTTCCTAGCATTAAAATTATGAGCCCGGCTATTACCAAATCACTTGAAGAAAATGGTTGACCTAGCCGTTCTGTAATAAATATTCCAACTAATACTGTGTTTGATATGTTTTGACTTCCTACATGTGATAGATAAGTTGTTATTCCCAGAAAACCAATATAGAAACCAGTCACTATAAGAATAAGACTTAATGCTGCTGAAACAACTATAGTATGAGCATTTTCCCAGCTCTCATATAATGCTTTATCAATTCGAAAAGCTTTAACTAATCCTACAGCTCCAATAATAAATCCCGCTATAACCCAGAAATAATTAACAAAACCAGCTGCATAAAAGATACTGTACAAAATTATTATTATGCTTGGAATACCTAACAGTATTTTTCTTGCATCAGGATCTTCAGCTAACCTCTTTATATATCTAGTAATTATAGTATATATTTCCTCTACACTTTGAGATTGCTGAACAATAACTCTGTGCACTGAGATTATTGGTACTTTTGATGTAATTATCGGTACAACACTTTCATCAGACACACCATCACTCACTAATATCACACCATCAGCCCTGAATACTCTCAATATCTCATCTAACTCTTTGCCTATTTTAATATCAGCTTCGATTCCTTCCTCAGGAAGTCCTGTTATACAAGCAATTTCACAGTTTTCTTTACCTAGGATTCCAACCAATCTATCATAAAGTTTTATTGCAGAAAACATAGTATTCACATCAGAATCCTCAGGTGATACTATAGCAAAATTAATTGCAGCATTCAAATTTGATTCGCGCCCCATTACTGGCGTCTTTATACCAGTATTCATGCCTAGATCATCATCTCTATCAACACAAAGTACTAGTATCCTTCCTTTGTACGGGCCCTTTACTTCAGACAACTTTTCTCTAGATTATTTTTCTACAAAGTCTAATTTAAGAATTTTGTTCTAAAATCTTACCAAGCTGTTTGTCTACCTTTCATTTAAAAATTCTGTAATTTCGAATAAGGAAAGATATAAATATTATTGATTCAGAAATTATTCTTAAATAAGTTAAAAATTTTATTTACCTGTATTCTCGCTGCCTTCTTCTTGATTTAATATGCCACGTTTAACTAATATGGAATATTCGTAGAAGTCAAGTTTCATACCTTTTTTTAACTTTTCTAATGCTTGTTCAAATATTTCGTTCTCTATTTTTTCAAGTTTTTGGCGCTTTTCATTTTCAGAAGAACTTCTTCTGTGAAACTGTTCTTCTCGTAATTTATTTGAAAGTTCAAAGTATCTACTTTTGAGTTCATACGCTCTCTGTGCAGTTTCTATAATGTTTTTCATAATTTCCTTTATTGCTATTCCATTTTGCTGCATTTCTTTCATCATTTCATCTATTGCGGATCTTAAGTTATTAATTTTTTCTCTTGTCTCTTCAAGTTTTGAGACGATCTCTTCTCTCTTCTTGATTACTTCATTAAGTTTCTCGTCAGCTTCAGTACTCCTCTTTTTAATCTGCATCATTTTGTTATAGATTAAAAGTTTCTTTTCAACATCTATAATCTTTTTTATGATCTCATCCTCTTCCTTAGCACTTAACGGTGTTGTTTGATGATACCACTCTAGTCGTTCAAGCTTTTTACGTAATCTTTCTTCATCTTCAATAACACGTCTAGATAATTCTTTAAGATTGTTCAAAGCTTCAGCTCGTTCACGCCACAAATAATTTTTTTCATTCTTAAACTGTTCTAATTCTTTTCTCAACTCGTCCATAGTATTTCGCTCATTTTTTAGCTGATCACGTAATTCTTTAAGTAATAATTTGAGTTCCCTGTTTCGTCTAATTAATTGCTCTCGTTTTTCTAACAATGATTTTACTTCGTTATCAGCTTTAAACCACTCATTTCTGATGCTTTCAAGCTCTGTTTTTAAATTACTATTTTCTATGTTTGACATTTTTCAACACCTCCTATTACTATTCGTGCATCTACAATCTTTATTCCACTTTCATACACTAGGATAGGATTTAAATCCATCTCGCTTATTTCATGATTTTCCTCAATAATTTGCGATGCTGTTAAAAGAGTGTTTATAAGACTATTTACATCAGCGGGAGGTTTTCCCCTATAACCCTTTAAAAGAGCATACCCTTTAATCTCCCTTATCATTTCTTCAGCATCCCTTTTGGTTATAGGAATAATTCTAAAACTTACATCCTTAAATAATTCAACAAAAATTCCACCTAACCCAAACATTATAGCGTGACCAAATTGTGGATCCTTAGTAACACCAATAATTACTTCAGTCGATGGGGGTGCCATCTCTTGAACTACAACACCATTAATTATTGCGTCAGGCTTATTCTTTTTTACATTATTAATGATTTGTCTATAACCATTAAGGACTTCTGTTTCATTTTTTAAACCAACTAATACTCCACCCACATCAGACTTGTGTAATATATTTGGAGATAAAATTTTAAGTACTATGGGATAACCTATTTCCTTAGATAACTTAAGAAGTTCTTCTTCATTCCTTGCTACACCTAACTTAGTGACAGGTAATCCATATATCCTACAAATTTCTTTTGCTTCAGGTTCAAGTAACCAATTTCGTCCCTCATTAAGCGCTTTTGAGCAAATTTCCAAGAAGATTTTTCTTCTATCCATTTGTCTCACACTCCAAACTACTCGTCTCACATTTAAACCGTTCTTTTATTTCATAATAATCTCTAAGAACTTTTAGTGCGCGTATTCCTCTTTCTGGAGATGGATAAACTGGTATTCCTCCAGTTTCAAGCATGTTTGAGATCTGTATGGTTAATTCACCACCAACAGTAACCACAACCATAGGCTTTCCTAAAGACTTTGTCACTATTAAATTATCCACAATGTCTATACCTAAATCTGGTGTCTGAGGTAAGATTCCTATAATAGCTGCGTCAACCTCATTACTATTGAATACTATTTCCAACACCTCTCTATACATTTCTGCAGTGCCATTAGCTGTTACATCCACTGGATTTTTTATTGCGGCAAAAGGTCGTAAAATCGATCTCAGTTTAGACTGAGTTTCCTTAGATAACTCAGGAACATTAAAACCATACATTTCAGCAGCATCAGTCATCATAACTCCTAACCCGCCGCCATTAGTCAACACAAGTAATCTATTACCACTGAGAATAGGTTGCATAGTAAGTGCTTTTATGAAATCAAACATATCTTCAAAATTTGTTGCTTCGATAGCGCCCACTTGTTTTAATGCGGATCTAAAAAGATTGTACTCACCTGCTAACGAACCAGTATGTGATGCTGCTGCTCTACTTCCGCTAATACTTTTCCCACCTTTCACTATTATGACTGGTTTATGATAAATAACACGCCTTATAGATTCGAGAAACTGCTTACCTTTCCCAGGATCAAGTCCTTCGATATATGCAGCAATTATTTTGGTTTTCTCATCATAAAGAAGATATTCTATTAACGTTGCCTCATCTACATCAGCACGATTACCATAGCTTACAGCCTTCGAAAACCCTACATCAATAGCTGCTGCTAAATCCATAATAGCTGCTAATAATGCACCACTTTGTGAAATAAAAGCTACACCACCTAATTTAGCTCTTTTAAGACGAGTATCTGGGAGAAATAGTGCATCGAGTCCATTCTCAGCATTGTATATTCCCAAACAATTAGGCCCGATAATACGTATATCCCATTTCTCAGCTATACTTAACATGTATTGTTCAAGCTTAGCTCCATCAGGACCTGTCTCTCTAAAACCACTACTCAAAACTAAGACATTTTTTATGCCCGCTTCTCCACACTGTTCAATAATCTGAGGAACGAGCTCAGCGCGTACTGCTACAATTGCTAGATCAATTTTCTCAGGCACTTCCTTAACAGTAGGATAGCAAGGTTTTCCTAAAATCTCTTTATAATTCGGATTCACTAAATAAATCCTACCCATGAATCGACCATAAAGAAGATTCCTAACTAAAACATTACCAACACTGTTAGGCTTAGACGAAGCACCAATTATTGCAACTGTTTTCGGTTCAAAAAAATCTTTTAATCTCTTAATCCTTGTTTTACTTCTATCACTTGTCAATGAATGCTCCAAGGTACATCAAGTCTTTAATTAAGATCAAATAAATAAACTTGTCGTAAAAATATATTGTATATGCCATACAATAGTATACATGTTCAGCCTCAGTCTTCAGTGATGAACAATGAATCAGTGAACATCTTAGAAATAAGAATCCCTTGACTTTAGCTGAGGAGATTATTAAAATTAGAAAACGATGTAATGTATTTGTTATATTTTATATATTCTTTAAGTGATAATGCTAACTCATCTGGATCAAAAAATACTGGTACATTCTCACTGGAAATCCATCTTGCCATTTTCATTGCATAATCTCCTCCTGAAATCAGTAATAAAAGAGGCTTATTGCTATTTTTGCAATGATTTACAATCATTTTACTAAAATTTTCACTATCCAGTGCTGGTGTCTGGGGTAACACTACTGTCACTATTATATCTACCTCAGGAGCATCTTCAAGTATCCTTAAAATTTTGTCATACCTATAACTATCAGCATCACCAGCCACATCGATTGGATTGTTTATTCCCATATATGACGGAATGGCTTCCTTTAACTTATCGTAAGTAGTTGTTGTAAATTCAGAAAGTAAAATCCCTCTACTCTCTAAAGAATCTGTTACTAATACTCCCATACCACCCGCATTAGTTATTATTGCCACACGATCACCTTTTATGAGTTTTGATTTTCCAAAAATGTTTAATAACGAGATAAATTCACTAAAACTTTTAGCTCGTATAGCTCCAACTTGTTTAAGCGCTCCATCTAAAACCTCGATGGGTCCTGACATAGCAGCAGTATGAGACTTAGCTGCAGCGCTACCTTTCTCTCCAATACCACCCTTTAGAATAATTACAGGTTTATGATGAGTAATTTTCTTCAGAGTGTTAAGGAGTTTTCTACCCTCTTTTACACTTTCTAAATAGATACCGATCACTTTTGTTGTTGGATCGTTTGCTAAATACTCAACTGCATCAGCAATACCTATGTCAGACGAATTACCTAAGCTTATGAACTTACTGAATCCTATATTTAATGTTGCTGATACATCTAAAATTAACGAACCTAACGCACCCGATTGAGATACTATAGAAACATTACCAGATGGCGGTTTAAGCCATCGTTCAGAGGAAATAAAGGTAGCATTCAACGGTAACCAATTATCTATTATGCCAACGCAATTAGGTCCAATTATACGGATATCATACTTTTTCGCTATATTTATAACTTTACGTTCAAGCTCTGCTCCTTCATGACCAATTTCACTAAATCCTCCACTAAATATAATAGCACCTTTTACACCTTTCATCCCGCATTCATTAAGAATTTGAACTACAGTATGAGATGGTGTTATTATAAGAGCTAAATCAACATCTTCTTCAACATCAAGTATGCTTTTATACATAATAATATTATTAAACGAACCACCCTTTATATTAACCAAATATACTTTCCCTAAGAAAGTATTAAGCACATTTTCAGTTAATGAACGACCTAAAGAATTTGGCCTATCAGTAGCACCAATTATTGCAACACTTTTTGGCTTAAAAAATGGATCGAGCATCTCTCTTTCAACGATAAAAAAATCCTCACTTTTATTTAATCTTAAGTAACATCCCCATGACAACAGTCCTACGTAATAATAATCATTCATACTATGAAGCAATAACAAACCATACTGAATTGTAAGAAAAAACTAAAGCATTTAAATTATGAAAAATTCTATGTATGTCATGAACAATACCTATAAGATTTACCTAGAAAATACGAAGTTTATAGCAGATATTTCAAGAGATTATGCAAAGCTAGCAAATATTTACAAATCCATTAATTTAACATTAAGTAATACTAGAAGCGTCTCGTTTCGCGATTCTAAGCTCGTATCCATTGGTATTTTTATGATAGCAGGTATGCCTGAACCAATAATAAGCGATATTATTGGACTTATGATTTTAAGTATAGGTTCACTTTTCATTAAAAGAAAAAGCATTAATGATTTTATGATAGATAATTTTTATTCTATCACGAGGGAAGTAAAAGATCTCTACAACTTTCTTATCATTGATCATCGTATTTAAGCTCTGCTTCATCTTCTGAGGAAAAAATTCTTTGTAATTCTGCATAAAGTGCCATTGTGGTCTCTGATCTAAAAGACGATACAGGAACCATGTCACCCAGAAAGCCTAAATTACTTACTATTATTAAAATATCTCTTGAAATTTCACGTTGGGACTCTTGCATTTCTAATTCTAATGCGTCAGATAATGCAGTAAGATCTTGAGACCACTCAATTATTTGTTTTAAATCATCATCACTTATTTTATCAATTTTTGTCAAAACATTAACCTGTGGAAACATGAACTTTACGTATGTAGATGCAGCTAAAAGAAGCATGGAGGCCATGATAGATGGTTTTCTCATTGAAAACGAATCAATAAGAAAAAGAATAGCTGAATTCTTTTTTGCACCTAAAATTTTAGCTATATTAACTCCAGTATCTCTAAATGCAAAAAGCTCCATTTGACCTGGTGTATCAATTAATACATAATCTGGTTCCATGTCTTCAATAGATTTAACCATATCGTTAATATAATTTATCATTAAATCAACAGAAACTACAAGACCACCATTAGGACCCAGTTTATATTTTTCCATCACGTCAGATAATTTGATATAATTTCTCACATCTACATCAGGCTCATAAGGAATCCACTCAGCACCGGGATCCAAATTCACTCTAGCTACAGTTAGATCATGACTTTCAATAGTATTTGCAAGGGATGCAGTTAATGTAGATTTGCCACTACCTGCTGGTCCAAGAATATAAATATACTTAATAGCTTTCATGCCTGAATTACCTCAACTTTAGCCCCTAAACTAGATAATTTTGATATAAGCGTTCTCATAGCATTTTCCAGCTCTGTCTCAGCGTTTTCCTGGTTTTCTCCAAAATAAGATAATTGAAATAGTATCATAGGTTTACCCTCCATATACCCTCTTGGATGAGATTTGATATAAACAATCTTAAACTGCTTCTTTACATCTTTGACTATCTTAGCTGCCTCTGATTCTGGAATACCATAAACTTTAAATAGTTTCTCCAAATAAATTCCCCTACCTCTAAGCTCTGTTAACCTAGGCTTTATACTCTCAGTAAAAATGCTTTTCATCTCCTCCGGAACACCAGGAAGCATAATAATAATAATTCCATTAAAAACAAGAAAAACACCTGGAGCTGTTCCTACAGAATTAGGAAGTGGTAAAGAACCTTTAGGCATTTTAGCCATTTTAATTCTTTCTTCCGTTAATGGTAATCCAAGTTTATCATAAACCTTCTTGATCATATTTAATGCATCTTCATTTAATTCTATAGGCAAGTTTAATGCTTTAGATACGGATTCAACAGTGATGTCATCAAATGTTGGGCCAAGCCCTCCTGTATAAATTATTATTTGAGGTTTTCGTTCAAGAACTTCCTTAGTAATTTTAATGAGGTCAATCTCTTTGTCATCGACTACAGTCACTCGTTTAACCTCTATTCCCAGTGATGTTAATTGTTGAGCAAGCCAACTAGCATTAGTATTTATCGTAAATCCTCTTAATACTTCTCGTCCAACACTTATAATCTCTGCCTCAATCATACTAAACCCAGAAAGAGTACTACATTCATAAAAATATCCTTAACTAGAATATTCAACTACCTGTATGGTATTATCCCGGTTTCCATAGCTAGTTTTCTTGCAGCATTCTCAGTTATACCATTTTCTCCAAGAACTGTATAAAAGTTTGATTTTATAGTGTGTGCAATGCTTAACGCTTTAACTATATATTCAGGATTAATGCCAAGTTCTTCTGAATTAACAGGGGCATTAACAGTTCTTAAAATCTTTTTTATTTTTCTCCAATTTAATCCATGAAGTTTAGCCATCATAATCGTTCCTATACCGCATTGAACACCATGCATATTAGGTTTAAATCCATACTTTGCTGCGAGATAATCCAATGCATGACTGAAAAGATGTTCAGATCCGCTCGCAGGCCTACTATTACCAGCGATACTTATAGCGACACCACTACCTATTAATGCTTTAACTAAAACTGAAACACCCTCTAAATTACCAGTCGAAATTATTTTCGCCCTATTAGAAACCAAATGAGCACTCATCAATGCTAGTGATGCTGCATATTCACTAAACTCTTCACCTTTTATTAAGTGTGCTAACCTCCAATCCCTTACAGCAGTAAGTTTAGCTACTAGATCACCCACACCCGATGTTATAGTCTCTCTAGGAGCCTTAGAAATAATTTCTATATCAGCGACTATTGCATGTGGCGCACGAATTGATTCTAATTGACCATACTTTGATCTCAGAAGGTTAGCAAAAGGTGTGGCTATAGCAGGTGATGCAGTACCATCATGTGAGGCACTAGTCGGTACACTTATATAAGGTATTTTTAAATAGTATGAAATAACCTTCGTAATATCCATTACTCTTCCTCCACCAACACCTATGAGCAAACTAGTTTTAAGATTTTTTATATTTTTAAGTATTTCTGATAAATTTTCTATGAAATCAAAAAGATCTTTATTGTTCATAGAATTGACAATAATATTAGAGGACTCAATTAGAGGTTTCACCATGTCAAGGGCTATGGATGTTGTTTTTTTCCCGCCCGAAAAAATTAGCACACTTTTAGATTTTAACTCTAGAAGCTCGATAATATTTGGTAATTCTTTTATAACACCTGGACCCATATACACATATCGTGCCATCTCAATTCTATTGATACCTACCATATCTCTGAAATAATATCATTCCACATACATAAATTTGCGCATCCTATGCATTATCTCAGTTTTACGATCTTTGTTTCTCAATTAAGATAAGAACAATTATAGTAATGTTATAAAATAAAAGCTTTTAAATCAGTAGAACAATTAAAGTATGAGATTCAATGAAAAAATACAAAATTCTTATGATTATATTAGATGGCGCCAGTGATAATCCTAAATACGGTCTAACACCGTTAGATCTAGCAGATACACCCAGTTTAACTCATATTGCATCTGGTGGATACCTAGGTCTTATGTATACGATAGATAAGAATGTCGCTCCTGAAAGTGATGCTGCTGCCTTTTCGTTATTGGGTTATGATCCTAATAGATATTTACTCTCGAGAGGTGTAATAGAAGCATTAGGGGCTGATTTAGAATTTAGAGATGGCTGGCTTGCATTACGTTGTAATTTTGCAACATCAGAAGGAAACAAAATAATCGATCGTCGTGTTGGAAGAAATTTAACATTAGAGGAAGCTAAAAAGCTTGCATCTGATATAGAGAAAAACATTAAACTAGATAATGCAGATTTTTCATTTAAAAGTACGATTGGTCATAGAGCTGTCCTCGTAATACGTGATCATAACGTTAAACTATCAGACGCTATATCCAATTATGACCCTGCATATGAAAAAATGGGATCTATTTCGGTTGCAAAATCAACCATTGATATGACCCTTAAACCTTGTACTGCATTAGATGACTCTTATGAAGCAAAGAGAGCAGCACAATTAGTAAATGAATTCTCGGAAAAAGTTCAGAATTTTCTTAAAAACCATCCAATTAACATTGAACGAATAAAAAACAATAAGCTACCTGCAAACATCATACTAATGCGAGATGCAGGCTCTAAATACCCTAATGTAGAACCTTTTGAAAAGAAATTTGCAACGAAACCAGTAATAATTGCAGACATGCCAGTTGAATTAGGTATCGCGAAAGTTTTAGGATTTAGCTTAGAAAAATTTACACCAGAACGCTCTCCAGAATCATATGAAAAACGAGCAAACACAGCTGTAGATCTTCTTAAAAAATTCAACTTTGTATATGTTCACTTAAAAGGCCCTGATGAACCCGGCCATGACAAAGATTGCGAAGGAAAACGCAGAGCAATCGAAGATATAGACAGATACTTTATAAGCAACATTATTAATAATATCATCTTAGACGATACTATCATAGTAGTGACTGCTGATCATTCTACACCATGTAAGCTTGGTTCTCATAGCACTGATCCAGTACCTTTAGCAATATACGGTGGGAATTTCATAAAGAAACACGTTAAAAAAAGAAAATTTTCAGAGAGAGAAGCAGAAAAGGGGGAGTTGGGTATTATAGACCATGGATATGACCTAATTCCAAAATTATTAAGCTTAATACAAAAAGTTTAATTTATTTTTTAGATATCTTGTTATTGGTTAATGCCATGAATATAGAAGAGCGATTAGAACTAATAACACGTCCACCTACTGAAGAAGTAGTTACTATAGATGAACTAAGACAGCTTCTTGAAACGGGAGAACATGTGATCGCATATAATGGTTGGGAACCTAGCGGTATGGTTCATTTAGGAACGGGCTTAATTTGTGCATATAAAATGAAGGATTTTATAGAGGCTGGAATACACTTTAAAGCATTTTTAGCAACATGGCACGCATGGATTAATAGAAAACTTGGAGGAAACCTCGAATTGATAAAGAAAGCTGCCGATCATTTTAAACACGCATGGATCGCATTAGGAGTCCCTGCAGATAAAGTAGAATTTGTATATGCTGATGAACTCTACAAAGATTCAGATTACTGGAAATTAGTTCTTCAGATTGCACAGGAACTGACAATAGATAGAGTAAAACGAACATTAGAAATTATGGGTAGAAAAGAAGTCGAAGCTAGAAGAGTGGCAGATTTTATATATACACCTATGCAAGTTGCTGATATATTTTTCATGAATGTAAAAATTGCACAACTCGGTATGGATCAACGAAAAGCAAACATGGTTGCAAGAGAAATTGGACCCAAACTTGGATTATGGAAACCTGTAAGTGTACATCACCATTTACTTCAAGGATTAGCTAAACCACCAGTATGGCCAATACCTGACGAACAGAAAGCCGAAATTCTCTCATCAGTAAAAATGAGCAAAAGCCTTCCCAACACTGCAGTATTCATTTATGATGAGCCAGAAACTATAAAAAAGAAGATACTTGGGGCATTTGCGCCTGAAAGAGAGACTAGATTTAATCCAATTCTAGACATAGTTAAATATATAATATTTCGAGAATATTCAACAATAACAATTGAAAGACCACTAAAATATGGCGGCATGACAGAATATCATTCATATTTAGAATTAGAAAAAGACTATGTGGAAGGAAAACTCCATCCATTTGATCTCAAGAATACTGTTGCAGAGTACTTAATAAAAATTCTAGAACCAGCACGTCGTTATTTTGCTAATAACAAAGATGCTCTTGATACGCTCTCACTACTGAAAAATGCTGCAATAACAAGATAATCCATACTACAACTTTATTTAAGTAAAAATCACATTATTAATTAGGATGAGATATCTCATTAAATTAATTAACCCTGATAAAGAGCTATACCGACTACACTCTATATTAAAAACTGAAAATAATTTTTATTGGAGAATGTGGTATCAATTAGAAATGTCAAAAATACTTGCAAATATCAACAAACTAGATGAGGCACAGACAATATTACAATTTGTCAATAAAGAGATCAGCACAGTGGAAAAAGATGAGGACTATATATGGCTGCTTGCAAAATTAGCTGAAACATATGCAGAAAATTATCACATAGAAAAGGCGTCAGAGATCATCAATAAAGCTTTTTCACAGGCAAGAGAGTTAAAAGATTTGTACAATCAACTATCAGCAATGATCAGAATACTTCAAATTGCTGGAATATTTTTAGAATACAATACTTTTAAAGAAACTATTAATGAGATATTTGATAACATAAAAAACATTGATGATCCTCTAAACAGATTAGAAGCTCTAATCATGTTAGGTAGTATTTTAAATAATGAACTTAGTGAATACAAAGACCGGTTTATTAATTTAGTCACGGATAATATAAATTTCATCCAGGATAGATCTCAAAGATTTCAAATAATGTCTGATTTCATAAGACTTCTCGCTAAATGGAACTTTTCAATAAATGATATAATAACAGTTCTTAATGAGATTAATGATGAGTATTGGAGATTTCAAGCTATTTGGGATGCAACAAGCGGCTTCTTTGAATCAGGTAATATAGAAAAAATGATAAAATTTGCAGAAACAATTAGTGGAGAACACTGGGAAAAAGTTATATCACCAGAGATAGCTTCAATATTAATAAATCCAACAGTAATAATCGATGTACAAGATCAAGGAAAAGTTAATGAACCTTACTTCATAAAATTCTATACAATAGGATCTAAATTTAATATCGAACCTCTAGAAACATGGGTTGATTTAACAAATGTGGGTAAAATCATAGGCAACAATTTAGAAATTATTAAATACATAGGTAATGCTGATATCACACTAAAATCAGAAAAAATAATAAACACTAAAGTAAAGATAAATATTGCTTTAGGAAACTTACGTGGACATTGTTGGATAAAAATTAATATAAAATAATTAATTATCCCTTTGATTCAATCTTTGCAATTCTTTCAAGCAATTTCCTATTTTCTTCTCTAATCCTATCGAGCTCTTCCCTTAATTGTTTATATTCTAAGCCTTTTTCCAACATCGACCTAATTTTTACTGCTGTCTCCCTTGCCGATCTAATTATACGTCCATGAAGGTCTGTAGCTGATAACATGTCCAATATTGGAAGTAATTTGGGATCCATTAATTCTGCCGCTGCACGAACCACAGCTGAACGAATTCTTAGATCTGGATCCTTCGATAGTTCTTCTAACTTTTCTATCACTTCTGCTTTTCCTGGAAACTTTGCCAATGCTAAAGTCGCTCCTATCCTTACTAAGCTTGGTTTTCCTAATTCAGTATGATCCATTATAACCTTTAAAGCCTCATCAGTGCCCAATTCTCCGAGACCTAGTAATGAACCTACTGTTATTACATAATTATGTGAAGGAACATTTAATACTTCAACAATATCGTTAAAGTATTCTTTCTTCTTCATTTTGCCTAAACTTACCGCAGCCTGATGTCTCACATAATAACTTTCATCACTATTTTTGAGAACCTTAAGAAGAGCAACAGCAACATCGTCCTCTTTAAAATTACTAAGTGCATCAACAATTGAACGGCGAACTCGAGCATCATTTACTTTTTCAAGTCCCTCAAGCAAAGCTTCTTTTGCCTCACTATTACTTATTTTACCAAGAGCCTTAGCAGCCTCCGATCTTATGAACCAATACTCACCAGAAATCAAGACCTTTTTTAACGCTTCGACAGCTCTACCCCCACCAATCTTACCTAACGCATTTACAGCCAAAATCTTGCAGTATACATGTTCACACTCTAATTGTTTTATCCAATCTTCTACACCAGCGTCTATGTCTAAAACTGTTAGATTCTTAAGTTCTGGATCAATACATACATAACTAGGCTTGTTCTCGAATGGTATATAAAGAATTTGTTCTCGCTCATCAATCCAAAAAGTTTTTCTGATCTTTGCGGAACCATTACTTACCTCTATTTCGAGAGGTAATTTATATACACTTAATGAATCATCACCCTGAGTTTGCTTAATAGTTATTTTCAAGAGTTTAGAGTCTGGTTCCCATGAGTATGATATTTTTAATACAGGATGCCCTGAACTATAAACGAATTGATCAAAAAACCATTCAAAATTTTTACCTGTTACCTCTTCAATGCACTCCCTCAGATCTTCAGTATCCGCATTACCGAACTTATAACGATTAAGATAAAGGTTTATAGCTTTTCTAAACATTTCATCACCTATAACATTCCTTAGCATATGTAAAACAACAGCACCTTTAGGATACGCATGTCCATCAAAGACTTCATCCGGCACAGCATATAATCGTGTTACAATAGGCCGTGCATACCTGGTCTTATATTCATCTAAATATGATTGAATGTCCCTGTACACCTCATAAATGAATTCTGCCTTTCCTCGATCTCTTTCAAGATAAAGATTCTCGAAGTAAGTGGCAAAGGATTCATTAAGCCATATGTTAGCCCAATCCTTAGTTGTAACCATGTCACCAAACCATTGATGCGCAAGTTCATGTGCAACCAGTGGCTCGCTAAAGAAATCCATGTGAGCTTTCTCATCATGGAGCGTTGTCTCAGTTAATGTTGCTGCTGTTACATTTTCCATACCCCCAAAAATAAAATCAGACACGCAAACCTGTGCATATCTTCTATAAGGATATGGCACTCCTGTATATTCACTAAAGAACCTCATCATATCAGGAGTTTTCTGAAAACTTCTTTCTACATCACCTTCTCGTCCTCTAGGAACATAATATTCAAACTTTATTCCATCATGAATTTCCTCAAACTTTGAAAAATCACCTATAGCAATACTTAATAGGTATGTAGAATTAGGCTTATCTAACTTCCAATGCCACGTTTTCCATCCATCTTTCTCAACAACAGATAATAAATCACCATTTGATACTACCGTAAGATTAGATTGCGTTGTAATTATAATATCAGCAGTAGTTTTGTTATTTGGATAGTCATAAACAGGCAACCAATACCTGTTATCCTCCGACTCCCCCTGACTCCATACCTGAGGTACACGATCTGGATAATACTTATCAGGAAGTATAAAATAAAGACCCTTACGAGGTTTTGCAGAATATTCAACTACGAACACATACTCACTATTATCCGAGATCTTTGTTTCAGGATATACTCTGAGAAACTTCCCATCATAATCAAAACGTAATTCCTTGCCAGAAATATTCTTCACTGCCCTAATAACCATTTCAACTGCATCAAGATCAATGTAATTCACACAAGAACGATTACCACTCACAGTATAAGTAACTTTTCCATCGACCGAACGATTCCAGACATCAATTTTAAGCTCAGCCCTGATATGTTTAAGTTTATAGAACGGATCTCGCGGATAACGAGGTCTGTATTCAGGAAAAGCAAAATCACGCCCTACCTTAGCTTTTAAATCAAAGTCAGCCACATCCTTTCACCCCATTCTATACTAACCAAAGTAATATTTAAATAAATTTATAATTATGCTTTAAAAAATTATTTTATCATTAAAAATTAACCGAATAGGTTATATTATAGTCTTTTTAAAATATTTATGGGTCGGGCAATCCTGGGCTGCTTAATAGCACAGAACGGTCGTCTAGATTGGTAGGATGCCACCCTGACACGGTGGTGGTCGCCGGTTCAAGTCCGGCCCGGCCCACTTAAATTTTTAAGTAAACCCTTAAACATTGGAACACGTCCTTTCGTAATTGATGAGTATGAAGGCAGCCACCTGGCCCCAGACAAATTCCACATGCACCGCAGAAAGAAACCTAACATCTGGCTACACATGCACAGTAATTCATCAAACTGCAAAATTATTAAGATTTTCCTATTGCGCGCAAAACATATTTCTACGCCTTATGTTTTAATGCTTCTAAAAAGTTTTTAAAGTATTAACTAAGTAGAGATCCCAAATATACTTAGCAAGATTATCATATATATTATAAAGATTGCTAAAGCGAAGATTATGATGGGTAACATTTGCCTAGTTTTACTGGGAGGTTTAAATTCACTCAGCACCTTTTGTCGAAGTGCCTCAATAAGCTCCTCTGGAATGGATTCTGCCGTCACTTCTTTTAGGGCTCCTGACTCATCCAGTTTATAAAAAAATGGATCGTAAACCTTAACTTTTCTAATTCTTTTAACCTGAATTACGTATAAAGGGGTCACTATCATCGTGCCGATGAAAGATAGAACCAACGCCTCAAGCAATTCCATATATATTTCCCCCCAAACACGATTTCTTCTCTAACCATCTTCTTTTTTCTGTTCTACTCTTGCAGTTTTCTTTTTCGAGTAAGTGTCATAACTGTATATAGAAAGACGCCAATGCCGGCAACGCAAAGAAAAGCGCCTACTATGGAGGCAATTATTTCCTGTCGTGTAAAAGCCCAATATGAAATTATTCCTGTGCCCACGGTGACGACTAACAATTTGATCAAGTCTTTCCTATCACTGACAACATCCATACGTTATCCCCCTGATGTGTAAAAAGATAAAAAAAGAAATAAGCCTTTCGATTTTTAAGCAAAGGTTAGAGATAGCCTAAACAGTGCGCGCACACCCAGCAGTCATATATAGTCTCGGCGAAGACTATGATTTGAGGAATGCTTGATATTATGCAGTAAGTTAATAGGCACAGTGCACAAGTCCACAATGTGAAAATGAATGCACAAGGGAAGAAACATGGCCAGCAACTCGAGATAACTATCCCTGCATTTAAGGCACAGAACAGACAGGAAAGCGCGCATTCAATTTGATCCATCAGGATGGCTGAGCTATCAAGGATTTCAACGTTACAATAGAAGGGCATGTCTACGCAGATGTGGGTGTGCCCCCTAGGGGTTATGCATTTACATTTTACGTCGAGTATTTTGAAACGTCTGATGGGCAAAGAGTGAACAGTTGGATATTTAAGCCCGGAACATATTATCTTGTAGTTCCATTCAAACTTGATCAAGGTCTAAGTTTGCCTTATGAAGCATGGGTCGGTATATATGAAGAAATTAAGGTCCCGCATCCCTTGCTTCCGTCCGTATGGAATAGCATGTTTCATTTCAAGTGTAGGTTGCCTATTAGCCTTTATATACATAGCCGTTAAGCATAAAGAAAACTGTTAAACCGCTCTAAGCAAATTTAAACGGCGTTATTTAAAGTCAATTGGAACGGACTTAACCTTTAACCTTTTTGTTCCTAATCACCTCGCATCACCCATAAGAAGTTTCACGATTATTCCGTAATTTACAAACTTTTTGAGCATATTCTATTAATGTAATAACTCTTTTAGCATAAAATGTTCTATTAGGAGACGCTAAAAGAAAATAGCTGAATTTCTATAGACTTTGCTTGGTCTCTTTTAAAGCTTTGCTGATTTGGCGATGGAAGAAAATAAAGATGATAATTGTTGCAGAAGCTGTATAGCCCGCAACGAGCAGCATGTTCATCATGTTAAATGCACTTAGGACGATATAGGATACCCCTGCAATGATGGCTGCTCCAAGGATGGAGCAGGTGCTTGCGGTCTTCCAGGCTCCCCATTTACGTGCAAGCTTTAGCCAACTCTTCCATTTCAGAAAGTCTTTTAACCTCAATGGCTCTGAAAAATCAGTCTCTTCTATCGCCTTGGACAGTTGCTCATCCATCTCTCGCTTTTGAATAGTCACTGCTCTCGGTAACATAGCAATACATGCCAAACCTCCCACAACGAGAAGAATAAAGGCTAAGAGGAGGCTTGGTCAAGAATGGCGAGTGCGCTTCTCCAGTTTGTCTCCAAGGTAGGCTCCCAGTAAGTAACAGGGTAACGCCAAGAATGCTGAGGTATCTGCACTTAAACCGAACACATGCCTTAGGGCAATCACGGAAACTCCCCATAAAAACCAACCGATCCAGACAATGCCGCAGAAGATGAAGATAACTCGACGGGTAATCTGCCATCTTCGGGGAGAGGTCCAAACGAAACGTCGGAGAGCGTAAGTTGAACCTACGAGCAACAACGCGATGGCTGAGAATTTGACAGCTGTTTGGAGAGGAACATAGCCAGTCATATACCCCACCCACGAAATTATGACACAGAAAGTTAGAGCGATTAGACTGTAGAACAGAATTCGAGCTTTCCAGTAATTAGGCTTTCCCATCTTACCCTCACCTATATTGTTTAAGTAAAAAATAAAAAGGTTATGTGCATGTTTCAGACATAGCAACTTAAGCCCACCTTCTCAGAGGTTGCAGTAATATGTCTAAAAGGTCGTCACCCGCCACAAATGAGATAGCACACTATGTCACAAAAGTACTCCCAATAGTCCCATCCCTCAGTTAACAGGTATAAACAAGCTACCAATAAACCACCGTAAGTTACAACGCCACCATAAATGCATGCCGCTACTATCACCGCATAAGCAGCATAACAAGCGATTTGACAGTAAAGATCACACCAGAAGTCGTCCATCAAGACTGCGGAGCTTTTGAGGATTTCTCTATCATATTCTTGTAGTTGTTTTCCTACCAGCCTAGACAGATATTTGGCTTCTTTCTCCATAGTGTAGTAGCTTTGCGCAAGCTGTGCAAGGTTTTCGTCTCCGCTCTTCTCGTAGATTTTACCTATTTCCTTGGCGACTTTGCCTAAGATGGCGTATTGCTGCGATAAAGTAACGGAAGAATTAAACTTCACAAACTCCAGTGATACGATTTCAGATTTGCCTGCAGGCGCATAGTTAATAACTGTAAATGAGCTGTTGTAGGTTTCCGAGTCTCGCGGTGTAAGCGTTGTTAGCACGGTTAGGTTGTATTCTTTATGCCGCACTATGTAGCTGAGGCTGTAGAATTGCATGGACATGTTCTGCGCAGCGATTTCCGTTGAAACAAATCTGGCTGTTCTGTTAATTTTATCTGTAAGTTCGTTATAACTCCACAGCAAAGTTTGGGTGACTGTTACTTCGTAGGTTGTGCCATTCACTTTAAACGTTATCAGTTTTATTGTGACGCTTTCGTTCTGTTCTATTGTGGTAACTGTAATATTTGATGGAGCGTTAGTGCTTTGGCATGTTTGGTTTTTAGGGCATGATTGGCAACCGCATGACGTGCAAACGGTCTGATGCAATAGTAGTGGGTCTATTTGCAATAGGATTTCTTTGTTGACTATGCCTACTGTGATGTAGTGGTAAGTTGTATAGATTGGGTATCCTGCTTCCATCCAAGCCGTTATTCCGCCAAGCATGTTGTAGACTTTTGTAAAGCCGTGGTTAACGAGAATTTCACATGCTGTCTGGCTTCTGTATCCTGATTTACTGTAAACTATTATTGGATCGTTCATATGCTTCTGTATTTCGCTTATTCTATCTTCAAGCTCGTAAACTGGTATGAGAACAGCACCATATAAATGCCCCAGATTATATTCGCTCTGGTTTCTAACATCCAAAACAAGGCTTACTTGTTTCTTCTTTATCATGTTGTAAGCCGTATCAACACTTATGTTCTCATAAGCTCCAGCCCCAGACGTTTCAGTAAAGGCTGCGGGCACCGCAACGAAAGCAATCAAAAGCACAGTGACAAGACCAACAGCAATCAACCTCTGACTACGCATCTCCAAAACAGAATAGGCCTTCATTCATACACACCTCCATTAAACTTAAGAGGTTTAACCTCACCTCCGACCTTAAGATTCTTTTTTTTTTTTTTTAAGTATATAAAGCTTTTGCAACTAATAATGGAACTCAATTCCAAGGCAAAACTTGCAACGTTAAAAAATTTGCAATGCCACCTTTTCCATTAATAACGTCTAAGTGAATTGACAACTGCTCGTCGCTTCTCTCTTAGCAGCGACTAATAGAACGCTTTAAATTTAAGTTTTCAAGAATCATAGACTGGCATAAAAGAACTCTCATAAAGTATGATTTAGCTCCACCTCTTTTCTAACAGTAACTATGAGACTGTCCTGTTTGAGTATGAGTTCGCCGAGCTCAATCCCCCTTCTTTTTCTATTTTAAACAGTCCAAAACTGGCTTTTTCCGTTAATAATTGTTTTCAGAATTTAAGGAAATCTGAAAATAAGATTTAAATACCTAAAGTTGTGATGGTTTATTTGTGGTGCTTGCTGATGGTTAAAAAACTATCGAGTTTCCCAATGGGATCTATAGGGCAATCAATGAGTATAGAGGAGGTTTAAGGATATTCCTAGCTTCAGCCAAAACGTTGGAGCCTTCCGTATGGAGGAATGGATTAGCAAATTATTCATTAAAAGGGCAGACATCTTCCTAAAAATTCTTGATAAAAGATGGGCTGTGACAGAAGATCTTGTTAACGGGATGTTGAAAGTGCTTAGCGGTTTCGGCATAGTCTCTGGTAACCTTCTTGATCTATGTTGTGGAAATGGCCGCGTCTCGGTTTATATGGCTAGGAAGGGTTTTAAAGCTGTTGGTGTGGACGTTTCTAGGGCTTTTATAGAAGACGCCAACAGAAAAGCAGCGGAGCATGGTGTAACGGATAGAATAAGTTTTGTTGAGGGAGACGTGCGACAGCTAAAAGAGGTTCTCAAGGGAATCTCTGAACCCTTCGACGTGGTTGTAAATGCTTGGACTTCCATAGGTTATTTTTCTCAAGAAGAGGAGTATAGCGTCTTTAAACAGGCAAGAGAACTATCAAGGAAAGGCGCAATACTGTTCATCCTCGAAACAGCTCACACGGAATTCTTTTCCCTGAAGTTTACACCAACCTCTTATTCCGAAATAGATGACCTCGTAATCTTGGAGAACAGAAACTATGATCCGCGAAAAGCCCAACTAAAAACAACATGGATATTCTATAAAAAGCATGGAAACGACCTACAATTCATTGACAAAGTAGATTTTCAACTTCACATATATAGCCTAAGCGAGCTTGTCGGGCTTCTCGAAAGGGCTGGATGGGAAACAATCGCCAGTTACGGAAATATATCAACATTACAGCCCATGACCCCACTAACAAGCCTAAACATAATCGCCAAAGCAGTTTAGTAAACCTATTCTTCGACTTTTTAATTTAGGCAGAGTCTACATTTATATCCAACACTCCTCACCATCAAAGTCGACAGTCTATTCAAAAATATTCAGAATCTATCCCAAAGTTCTCCTCTAATATTCTTTTATCGATGACTAACGGAACTTTTGGGTTTTATTGGCTTGGACTAGTAAAAGCTAAGTGGGTGCTTTGAATTGCTGGTGCTTTAAACTGTGAACTTGTAGGATGTATAAAACGCTTACAATAAAGCGAAATATGATTATGAATTATTGTGTTTCAAGCCCTTATAGGTATTCTTAAAACATGTGAACTTTCTGAACTTCACGTATGCTGTAACTGGTTTCAAGCCCTTATAGGTATTCTTAAAACTATGTCATAACCTGCATCTTTGAGAAGTTCGATACCGTTTCAAGCCCTTATAGGTATTCTTAAAACAAATCGCAAAACAGCGAGAACAACTTGGAATATATCGTTTCAAGCCCTTATAGGTATTCTTAAAACCAATACCGACTTTTGGCAGGCTTCTATTGAAATGTGCGTTTCAAGCCCTTATAGGTATTCTTAAAACTAATTTTAGTGATGAGTATATTAACAAGGTAATCGAGGTTTCAAGCCCTTATAGGTATTCTTAAAACCCGATCGATTCTTTACTGCCCGCAACCATCATAAATCGTTTCAAGCCCTTATAGGTATTCTTAAAACTTTTATTTTTCATTTTTCATCACCTTTCAACTTTTCGTTTCAAGCCCTTATAGGTATTCTTAAAACTTGGATATCAATTTACGCATGAGGATAACCCAAATGGTTTCAAGCCCTTATAGGTATTCTTAAAACTCATTTTTTATTTTTGGTTTTTTATACGTTTTTATGGTTTCAAGCCCTTATAGGTATTCTTAAAACGCAGTATACAGCCACTTCTCAATTGGTATAAAGACGGTTTCAAGCCCTTATAGGTATTCTTAAAACTTTCACCACCACACTATATATGTTTTAGGATCTATAGTTTCAAGCCCTTATAGGTATTCTTAAAACCATCAGCACCTGCGGGAACGATCGTCAGTGCAACCGGTTTCAAGCCCTTATAGGTATTCTTAAAACAAAAGTGAAGAAAAATGAGCTGGGTGCCAGTAGGAAGTTTCAAGCCCTTATAGGTATTCTTAAAACTGAGCTTGTCGCTAATGCTCATGAAATAAAAGAAGGGTTTCAAGCCCTTATAGGTATTCTTAAAACTGTAGTTGGATTTTTAACAACTAGTTTTCTTTTTGAGTTTCAAGCCCTTATAGGTATTCTTAAAACCCCTGCTCAGCTGAACGGTGTAATCAAGATTTATAATGTGTTTAAATCCTTATATAGGTATTCTCGTGGTGCCAAGGTGAAATTGATTATTTTCTGTTTTATAGTTTTTTTGTGGCTTTTCTGTGATAATTCCCGTCGATTTAGGATTAGAACCTAATAATGTTTGATCGACGGTTAGGAGTTTTATATAGGAGTTTTATATTATTGTTGTTCTTCTCCCTTTTATTATTCCAAGGTTTTCTTTTTCATATATGCTGTTGTTCGAAGTATGGTTTTTCCTTAACATAATTCTTAATATAACCCCTAGAAACTTCTTCAACATCTTCTATTTAACACGTTTTAAACGCTACAACTCTAAATCCGAGTAAATTCAGATTGCAATATTTAATTTTGTGTAGAATTTATAACTCTGCATGAATGAAAAAAGTTCTCATTGAATTCGAATAGATTCTATAGAAACCATTTTATTTGATCGATTAAATCCAAAAACTTATAGCAAAATAATTGGCATTGCATTTTACCCTGAACTCACAAAGGATATGCAAATACATCAACTTCCTATCAATATGATTAGGAACCATACCTCGAGTTAGTGAATGCGTATTTAAACATAAACGCATATCATACCACACTTTGCTAAGAATTATTTGCCATTTTCCGAATTAAGAAGGACTTCACACCTAGAGATGCTAAACCCAGAATCAAGAGCGCTACGCCACTTAGATAAAAGAGTAACTGGAGGAGTTCCATGACTGTCGGAGTGAAAGTTTTTGGAAAGCTCGTTGCAAGATAGCTTCCAAAAGGTGTGTAGGCAATCACTATCCCCGTCGATAGTATAAGCATCCCTGGGATAGCTAAGGCAAAGCCAAACTCTGTCTTTGGAATTTCTTTTTTAAGTGAATTAATCCTAATATCCTCAGAAACCATTTCAGGGAAAGCTACAGCAACCGCCCTTATAAGAATAGGAGCGATTGTAAGGACGAATGGAAGCATCGTTACGTACCAGTATATTGTCAATCCGATGGAGAGCATCACCAACGACTCAACAGGCATTTGTAAAGCCTGAGCGTAAAGCACCCTATACAAGAAGATGTATAAAAATGCCACAATAACATTTCCAATGACAAGCGTTAAGTTTGATGCAAGAATGAACCTTCCCCAGCTAAACCTCTTCCTCATCAAGTAGCCAAGTATAAAAAACCCGATAAAGTTTCCAGGCACAGCAGCAATAAGACTACCCACATAAAGCGTTCCATGCTTAGCAGAATCAGCAATCAACGTTCCAATGGCTGACCCTACACCACCAACCCAAGGACCAAAGACGACAGCAAAGACAGCTGGTATAACAACTGCTGGACGAAACTGCCCAAAACCCCATGGAGATGGAATATACGCCGTAGCATAAGCACCAACAGCATATAAAGCAGCACAAAGGCCCGTCAAAACAACGTTCAAAGACGGACGTAACCCATGCCCACCCAAGACACTCACCACATAACACCAAACACCTCACAATAAATAGATTATGTTTAAATTCTTTAAAGAATAAAAATTTTTATCATCTGATCTCTGTTAACAATAACCAACAAAAATAGACAAACCTTCAACAGAAGCATTTACATAAATTTTCTTGCAAATGTGATCATCAGATAATCATCAATCAAAAAGCGCTAGCTTTGCATATCTCTTCACAATCACTACAGCTTCTTTTAAATCTGCAACAACATCTGGAATTAAAAACACCCAAACTTTTTGAAAAGCAACTTTAGGTCTTTCGGAAGGGCACCATATGCAAGCCAAGCAAACATGCCCGATATTACGCTGGCGATTAACGCTGAAACAGCGCCTAATCAAACATAACGCGATAAAACACGTCTACCGCTTCTCGCCAAGTAAGATAACATCGTCGTAGTTATTAAGGCGGCCTCAAATGCTTCCCTAAAAGTTATTAAATATTGTCCAAGCATTTATAAGCACTCTAATTCATTCGATGCAAGACATAACTCGCATTTTTCAATCAAAAGCGTTGGAACCAAACTTTTATGAATCGAGCACAATAATCCCTTTGCACGTGCTAATTTGCAGATGGGGCAAATTTTTTGAATGAAGTCTTTGTAGGGAATGGCACTCCTTGTTAAGGCATTAGCGATATTTTCTATCAATTCCATGATTTCAGCGTCGTTTTCTAGGCTTAGGGCTTTGCCTCGCATTCTCCTATTAGAGACTTATGGTTGGTTGACCGACTCCCAAGAGTTCGGCCGCTTTATGCTGTGCCAAATTATACCTTGTTATAAGAGTTTTTGCGATTGTGGAGCGAATTGGTGGCAATAAGCATTTTACAACAACTTCACAAGGAGGTAGCATATTCATTCCCTATAGTGTTTTTCCATTGAGGCGGCACGTCTTATTACTATGTAGTATTTATTACAATTGTAATATTTAAAATTTTGTCAAAACACTGACACTTAATCCCTTCCCTCTTATTTAGAAACGCTTCGAATATATGTGTCGTGAAGCTTCATTCTTTTTGTGCTCCTTTAAAACTTTATCTGTGAGGCATTTTCCGCCTGTTGGACAATATTTCTCAGCGTGCTGCGAAAATAATTTAAAAAGTTTTTCCATGGTTTCTTTGTTTAGGTAGTATATGCGCTCCTTTTTTCTACGCTCTGAAAATACAAAACTACACCTTAATAGCAGTTTTAAATTATGTGAGATCATGCTCTGCTCCTGTTTTAAAGCTTCTGCAATTTGTGTAACGTTCTTAGGACCATCACGCAACAATTCCAGTATGGCTAGTCTTGTAGGATTAGCCAATGTCGAGAAAAACATATAACAAGTTTCAGCGAGGGATTGCTTCATATTTCTCAACCTAGTTATATGAAAATATTTTCATACGTTTTATAAATGTTGCGCAAAAAGCTTAAATTTATGGATGAGTACTACATGAAACATAATTCAAGAAGGGGTGTTAATAATGACTCTTTTAAATGAGAAGCAAGTTTTGCTTCAAAAATCTATACGGGAATTTGTTGAGAAAGAACTCGTCCCCAAAGCTTCATATTGGGACGAACAAAACCAGGTCCCTTTAGAAAATATCAGTAAGGTAGCCGAACATGGACTATTAGGCTTAAGAGTCCCTGAAAAGTATGGTGGTCAAGAGTTGACCCTTACCGATGCGTGTGTCGTTTGGGAGGAAGTTGCTGGAGCATGTTCTAACACCGCATTCATCATTCATATATTAGACGCGTGCAGTGCAATTCTGTTGGAGGGGGGAACAGAAGAACAAAAAAATGAATATCTTCCAGCCATCTGCAGAGGTGAAAAATTAATGGCTTTCTCCTATTCTGAACCAGAAGGCGGAACGGACCTCTTAAAATTATCCTTGAGCACGAAAGCGGAGGAAAACAAGTATGTGATAAATGTGCAGAAAATTTTTACTGAGCTGGCAACTGTTGTCCGCGCGTTCATTGTTCTGATGCGTTCTGATGGGGGCTATACTTTATTTTTGGTGGATAGAAACACACCTGGATTAAGTGTCGGGGCACTTAATAAATTCATCGGCGCTACAGCAATTGGTAATGCGGTTGTCTATTTTGATAATTGCATTGTTGATATAGCAAACAAAATTGGCAAAGAGGGGAATGGTTTAAATATAGTGCTAAAGGTCTTGTTTTCTATTTTGATTCTTGACACCATGCTTGCCGTTGGAATAGCTAGGGCATCAATTGAGGCGGCAATTAAACATGTTAAGGAGCGGGAAATGTTCGGTTCAACTATGAGTAAGCTTCAAGGCGTTGGGTGGAAAATAGCGGAAATGGCTTTGGAGGTTGAGGCTGCAAGGCAGCTGGCATTTTATGGAGCTGAACTACTTGAGGAAGGGGACCCGAAGGCATCTACGATTGCTTCAATGGCTAAGTGGTATGCAACAGAAGCTTGTGTAAAAGTTTCAAAAGAGACATTACAATTATTCGGCGGGTATGGTATCACAAAAGATTATCCGCTACAAAGACATTTGAGGGATGCCCTTGCACTTACCATAGCGGGATTTCCCACTGATTATCATAAATCCTTCGTTGCACAGTTGCTCCTAGCATAAATGAGGGATAGTAAATGGCTGAAAAAGATAAATTTGAATCCTTGCCTGTCATGCTAAAGTACTGGCCAATAAGACAATACATAGACATTTACAAAGAATCGTTAGAAAATATTGAAGAATTTTGGGAGAAGGAAGCGAGAAAGCTAGAATGGTTTAGAACATGGGATAAAGTTCTTGAGTGGGATCCACCTTTTGCAAAATGGTTTTCTGGGGGTTTAATAAATGCATCGTATCTGTGTGTTGATAGACACCTGAAAACTTGGAGAAGGAATAAGGTTGCCATCTACTGGGAAGGAGAGAATGGTGAAGAGAGAACCCTGAGCTATTCCCAACTTTATAGGGAAATAAACAAGTTGGCAATAGCCCTCAAAAATCTTGGAGTCAAAAAGGGCGACAGAATAGCACTTTATCTTCCCATGATTCCTGAATTACCCATTGCCATGTTGGCATCTGCGAGGATAGGGGCCATACACACCGTAATCTTTTCTGGATTTAGTTCAATGGCGTTAGCAGACAGAATAAACGACACAGAAGCAAAGGTGTTGATCACGGCTGATGGAGGTTACAGAAGAGGAAAAGTTGTTCAGCTAAAAGAAATAGCGGACTCAGCTTTAGAAAATACTCCGTCTGTGGAGAAAGTTATAGTGGTTAAGCGGACAGGCCAAGAGGTTAGAATGAAAGAAGGCAGAGATCTCTGGTATCACGAACTTGTAAACGACATAAAAGGAAGGATAGATCCACTGCCCATTGAAAGCACCCATCCACTTTACATTCTATACACTTCTGGCACAACCGGCAAGCCTAAGGGGATAGTTCACAGCACTGGCGGATATTTGGTGTTCCTAAACTCCATATATCAGTGGGTCTTTGACATAAAGGAGGACAGCGTTTACTGGTGTACAGCTGATGTTGGCTGGGTGACGGGGCACAGCTTAATCGTTTACGCGCCGTTAATGCATGGGGCATCGATAGTGATTTATGAAGGAGCCCCCGACTACCCAAAACCTGACAGATGGTGGGAAATAATCGAAAAATATAGGGTCACAATATTTTACACTTCCCCAACAGCCATACGCACGTTCATGCGATACGGCGAGGAATGGCCCAAAAAGCATGACCTAAGCAGCCTAACAATTCTTGGAAGTGTAGGCGAACCTATAAACCCCGAAGCATGGCTTTGGTACTTCAGGCACATAGGTGGAGAACGCTGCCCAATAGTAGACACTTGGTGGCAAACAGAAACAGGAGGCGTAATGATATCGCCCGCACCAGGAATAGGGCTAGTGCCCCTAAAACCCGGATCAGCAACATTCCCGCTACCAGGCATAGACGCCGACGTGGTTGACGAAAGCGGCAAGCCAGCGCCCCCAGGCGTAAGAGGCTACCTCGTAATAAAGAAGCCCTGGCCAGGCATGCTAATGACCCTATACAAAGACCCAGAACGCTACAAACAAACATACTGGTCCAAATTTCCAGGCATGTACTACACTGGAGACTATTGCATGAAAGACGAGGATGGCTACTTCTGGCTTCTCGGAAGGGCAGACGAAGTATTAAAAATAGCAGGCCACAGGCTAGGAACTATGGAATTAGAAAGCGCCGTCATATCCCACCCGGCAATCGCCGAAGCAGCCGTAATAGGCAAACCCCACGAAATTAAGGGCGAAAGTATCGTTATTTTCGCAATCCTAAAGCAAGGCTACGTGCCAAGCGAGAAACTTAGAGAAGAATTAAAGGAGCACATGAGAAAGACAATAGGCCCCGTTGCTACACCTGACGAAATATATTTTGTTTCAAAATTGCCGAAGACGAGAAGCGGCAAAATTATGCGACGGGTCTTAAAGGCCGTGGTTTCAAACATACCCGTGGGAGATGTGACCACCCTAGAGGACGAAGCTTCAGTGGAGGAAATTAAACAAGCTCATCAAGAATTCAAAAAAATGATAGGGCATATAAGTTAAGGTTAAGCTGCTGTTGGATTTAAAATGTTTCGAGGGGAGAAAGGAGAGTTTCTTTCGGCGATATTTTCTCATCATCCAACTGGAAAGTTTTTTAAACCCTTTTATTTAAATTTTATTTGACCTGAAATGTTTGAAAACCTAACGTTAGCCGCTGTTGAGAACCCCGTCGTGCTGGTGTTTGTCTAGCCGTCCTACGGGTGGTTTTAGGCTTTTTGGGCAACAGGTTTAGGAACAGCATGGAAAAGTTTGATGTTGGCAAGTTCGGTGAAACCCTCATGTAGTGGGAAACCTTCCTTGTGCCAACCGTAAGTTTCTTTTTCTATTAAAATTTTAGCTGAAAATTCGCGCTTGTTTTCAGAAAGAGAGCAAAGCTTAAATGTTAGCTAAAACAAAATCATATTAAGGTGATTCATGTTTGTGTGAAGAAAGGATAGCCAATTTAATGACTAATGAGATGGCCAGGAACTCTTGTGAAATGGTTGGAGATGATTGGATCTATGAGGATGCGATTAACCCTTAGAGACCAAGAAGATGGACGAGTAGTTTTGCCTACAAATTATAATTACCTTATTCAGGCTACTATTTATCATAATATCTCGCGGGAATTAGCTACTTTTCTACACGACAAAGGCTTCCTTTTCAATAAGAGACAGTTTAAAATGTTCACGTTCTCAAGGCTTGAAGGACATTATATGTTGGACAAAAAGAACAAGCTGTTCATTTACGACGGCAACATAACTCTGCACATTTCCTCTCCTATCAAAAAATTTATAGAAGACTTAGCAAATACAATTGTGAAGAAGGGCTTCATGGTTTTAGGTAAACACATGCTTAGAGTGGTTGATTTGGCTTTTCCAGCTATGCCAACTATAAAAAACGGTCAGTTAAGAATACGCATGCTCTCCCCTTTAACAGTATATAGCACACTCATGACTCCTGATGGTAAGAAAAAGACATATTATTTTTCACCATATGAGAAGGAGTTTTCAGCCCTCATCAATTCCAACGTAAAGAAAAAGTATTATCTGCTTTCTGGCAAAAATATAAAATCCAACATTAAAATTAAACCATTAAGAGTAAAAGAAGTAACAACCTTGTATAAGGACACAGTTGTGAAGGGTTGGATAGGCCATTTCCTTTTAAAAGGCCCAAAAACACTCATTATGACTGCATACGAAACAGGACTCGGTGCTAAAAATTCACAAGGCTTTGGAATGTTTGAGGTGATTTAATGCTTAGTGCATTGAAGGAAATTGGCGAGATATTACTTTCACAGGGAGAAGAATTCCCCATTGAAAAGATTAAAAAAGAAGATCGGCTTGTCAAGGTTATTTTTGACCTAGACAGTGGGAAGTTGGAATATGACTGCACTATTGAATGTGACCAAGAAAGAGCAAAAGAATTCCTCTGGACTGGTAATGCAATAGGTATGAAGCCACAACTTGTACTGACCACCAATAATCCAAAATATTTGCTTGATCCAAAAAACAAGAAGTGGGCTATCGATCAGATAATCAGCGAAATTACTAAAAAAAGATTAAATGATGAAGACATAAGGAAACTGGAGCGTATTCTCAGCGAGGTTAAGGAAAAATTTTTCTCAGGCGGAAAGAGCTTTCAAGATTTTGAAGCTTTACTTTCCGAGAGAGAATGCCCTAAGAACAATGCTCTCTACACAGTATCTATAAAGAAGGATGGAAAACTACTAGACTTAGTTAAAGAACCAGGCTACCGGAAATTCCTGCGCTATATATTGTACGAATATGAGAGCGAAGATTATCCTATGAAGCTTGGGAGATGCCACATCTGCGGCGAAGAGAAGAAAGTGCTAACTAACCCATCTTATCCAGAAGGGACACTACTAATCATTTATAACGTTGACAAGGCTGGTTTTATGCCAGAGTTAAGCAGAAAGCCCGAAAACATGTTAAAAGCTCATGCCGTGTGTACGGATTGCAAAAAAAAGCTTGTGTTGAGCATGAACTTTATAGAACGAAAGCTAACTGCAAGAATTGGTGAAGAGTTAAATCTCTTCCTAATACCCGGAACATTCAGGATCGTGGAGAGAGGCATGGAAACACGTATGTCTTATGATATACTCCAGAACATCGCCCAAGAAATTAGTGATGCTTTTAATGCAGTGAATACTTTTGAAAAACTGGAAAAGGTTGAAGATCTCATGCAAGACGAAAACCTCCCCTTAGTCTTTTTAAATTTGCTGTTCGGATATCGAGCCTCATCACACTTCTCCTTTCAATATTTAATTCAAGATGTTCCAATGATGGAACTGTTGAAATTGGCTAAGTTGTCTAGTAGTATCTCAAAAGAATTAGCGGAATTGTTTTCTGAGTACTCTAGGGAATGGTACATTGGGTTCGAAAATATTTCCTCAATATTTCCTTTAAAAAAAGCAACGCAAATAGACTGGAAACCTTTAGTAGAGCTGTTTAATTCCATGCTCACTAGAACCATGTACCCAAGGGAAAACATAATTTCCAGGGCTGTTCTATTCGCTAGGATTAACAGATATAAGACTAGGGGATACAACATAAATACTGAAAAGAGCGACGAGGAATCACTCTGCAGAGGTCTTTTAAAGTATAATTTGTTAATAAAACTTTTAAGGGAGCTCAATGTTATTGAAGAGTGGCAGGAGGCTATTGAAATGGAGCAAGAAAACGGGACAAATTCGCTCAAAATCCCCGACGATAAAATTGAAAAATTCTTCTCAATGATGAAGTATACGGAGTGGCAAAAAGCGCTTTTCTTGCTTGGTGTCCTTATAGGAAAAATAGGAATAGAACAGTACAAAAATAATAAAAATAAAGCCGTGCTCAATAAGATAAGATACGAGGGAATGCCTGTTGAAAGAGTTAAATATCTTGCTTCCTCTGTGCATGAGGGGTTAAAGAATTACAGATTACTAGACACCTATAATGAGGAATTATATGCATACATGAAAAAAATGTTAGACAGAAATTTAGAAGCGCTTCAGAATCCAATAGACAATGTGTTTTACATACTTTCCGGATACGCGTATGTAACTCTTCAAGCCATAACGAGCGGAGGTGAAAAATGAGATGGAAGAGGGACTTACGAACAGTGAGATCCTGTTAATATACGAGGCGAAAATGTGCAATCCAAACGGCGATCCTGATGCAGAGAATAAGCCGAGGATCGACCCAAAAACAAACATAAACCTTGTCACTGATGTTAGACTGAAAAGGTTCTTCCGAGATTACATTGTCGAAAAGTTCGGCGAAAATTATGTTTATGTAACTAAAATTGCGGGCGAAAACGTCACAGCCGAAGAAAGAGTTAAAATGCTTCTCAGAAATCTTGACGAAGAGAGTCTTCATAAAGTGCTTGAGAGGTGTATAGATGCGCGGCTTTTCGGAGCGACCATGACTATCAAAGAAAAACCAAAATCATTTATAGGCCCAGTTCAGTTCACATGGGGGTTCTCATTCCACAAGGTTGAAGTCATGGACACATCTGCAATAACATCAGTCTTTTCCGGGGCTGTTGAAAAATACGGTACAATAGGCAGGGACTGGCGCGTTTACTATTCTCTAATTGGATTTTACGGCGTTGTAAGCGGCAGAAGAGCTAAAGTAACAGGGATGTCTCAGAACGACTTGAAAGTGTTCGACAATCTTATCTGGAAAGCCCTCGAGGTTCAGCCAACAACGAGGAGCAAGATAGGTGAGAGACCACATCTTTATATGCGGATAGAATACAAAGACGCTGACACTGTTCTCGGTGACCTACGCAGGTTCATTGTGGTTAATCAAAAGGGAGAAGCTATAAGAGATTTCAAAGACTTGGACATTAACTTTAATGAGCTAGTCAACAACCTAGAACGGAACAAGGACGTCATATCCAAGCTTTACTTGAGGACAAGTGAGGAACTAAGTTTCGTTGAAAAACCTGTTAAAAGCTGCTGCCCTGAAAAGTTCTCAAAACTTCCACATGAATTAACTGACGCAGAAATAAAAGCCGTTATAGAGAGAACGTGAGTGAACTTGAAGCTACTAGTCTTCGATGTGAAGAGCTTTTTTGCGCATTTCAGAAAGCACTTCTCAACTACAAGTTCTCTCAGCTACTCCTTCCCGCCCAGAACTACGATCGCTGGGATGATTGCAGCTATACTCGGCTACGATAGAGACTCATACTATTCTATTTTTTCCTCAGATAAATGCAGGATAGCGTTGCAAGTGAAATCGCCAGTAAGACATATTACAAACACATTGAATTACTTAATGACTGACAAGCCTCTGACTTTAAAGAAGTTGATGGGAGCTGGGGGATCAATGCAAGTGCACGTGGACACGCTTGTTTCAGGCGAACGTGAACTATCTCAACTATCCTTCAGAATATTCTTCAACCATGAAGATGAGAAGTTGATGAATGAGGTTGCAGATCGAATAAGGAGACATAAATTTTCATATCCTCCATCTTTGGGCACTGCTAACAATATAGCTAGTGTGGAATTCGTTGATGTTGTAGACGCTGAAGTTTATAAGCCAAACGATGAGGTTGAAGTCCATACTGTGATACCCATCTCAGTCATTAAGAAGATTTACCCGCAGCATGAACGGAAAATATATATCGAAGATCTTGTACCGGCAGATTTCAGTGAAGATAGGAAACTGAGAAGAAAAGAAGATTACGTCTATGAAGAGAAAAGTAAACCAATAAAAGTCAAGGTAGATTGTGAGGTTTTCAGCTGCACGTTAAATGGTGACAAAGTTGTCGGCGTTTTCATGTAATAATGATTGTGAACATTTTTGCTCGCATCCAGGCGTTGAGCTGAAGAGACATCTCAGCGAAGTTGGAAAGTTGTGCAGGGAGTACGTCTCTTCCGTCAGGATTGATGATCCAAGGATAGCTGAAGCTGCTGAGATCATCGGTAAATGCCACGATATAGGCAAATACACAATCTACTTCCAAAAGCGCTTAAAACCCAACTGTTATCAAAATGTAAAAGTGCGGGGCAACCTTTCGGACCATTCCGAGCTGTCAGCAATTTTTGCATCCTGGCTGATAAACAGGAGGTTGAAAGACCCTTTCCTAGCCGCTATAGGATTTATCTGTGTTTACTCCCATCACGGTAATCTTAAGAGCTTTGACTTTTTAGAAAAAAACATTGACCTTCCCGGGCTTGATGAACATGTGATTATGGAGCAGGTAAGCTCTATTAAAAGTAACATCAGCAAAATATCTAACGAGCTAGCTGAAATCGGTTTACAGGAGATCTCTGATTTCATATGCAACTTTAAGAACTTTCTACCCGAAGTCAGTCAAGCGTTAAAGTCGGCCATACGTCATCTCCGGGGCTTGGAAGAGCAGGAGAGGTGGCGAAGCTATTACACCACCCTTTTACTCTTTTCAGCCCTCGTTGACGCGGACAAAAAAGATGCCGGAGGGGTGAAGACTATCAGCCGAAGAACGCTTCCCTCGGACCTTGTTTCGAAATACGTTGAAGAAAGGTTTGCCTCAACGAACTCATCCGAAATAAACAAGCTCAGAAAGTCCATTTTCTCAGATGTGGACAAACGCCTCGCTGCAGTTTTGACGAGCGCGCCGAGAATCATCACGATCACTTTGCCTACAGGAGCAGGGAAAACCCTGCTAGGAATACATGCTGCGCTCAAAGTCAGCGAGAGCCTCGGGTATGTCAGGATAGTCTACTGCCTGCCCTACATCAACATAATTGAGCAGACCTATGCCCGCGTGGAGGATGTGCTGTCCGTCTACTATGGGAGGAAGCCCGACATCTCCACTCTTCTGAAGCACCATCACCTATTTTTCCCATCACAGAAATCAAACAATGTTCCACTCGATAAGCTCCTGCTTTTAGTGGACTCATGGGAATCAAGCTTCGTCGTCACAACCTTTGAGCAGCTTCTGCGGTCCATAATTGGGAGCGAAAATTCGCCGCTTAAAAAGTTTCACAACCTGGCTGGCTCCATCCTCATCTTGGACGAGGTTCAGGCGATCCCGCTTGAGTATTGGAGGCTTGTGCGCGACGCCCTGCTGTATCTGGCCGAAGAGTTTAACATGAGGATCATATTGATGACCGCCACCATGCCGGCAATCTTTAGTGGGGAAAGCGTTGAACTGGTGCCTGAACCGGAAAGATACTTCAAACACATGGACAGAACGGAGCTGATACCACAGCTTGAAAAGACCGTAACGGCTGAAGAGTTTGCGGATCTCTTCCTATCAAAGTGGACGAAGGGCACATCCGCGCTTTTAGTTGTTAATACTATAGGGGCTTCGAAAAGGGTCTATAGAAGGTTGGTTGAAAGGCTTGGGGAGGAGGCAGTCAGGGTCGGACCAAATGATGAATTGCCAGAGCCTGCAAAGGTTGTGTTGGCATACCTGTCGACGAGCATAATTCCCATGGAGAGGAAGAGAAGGATAGAACTGTTGAGGAGGCTTTTGGAAGAGCGGCGCAGCGTGATTCTGGTTTCCACACAGGTTGTTGAGGCAGGCGTGGACCTGGATTTCGACCTCGCCTTTAGGGATCTTGGCCCCCTCGACTCAATCGTTCAGGTTGCCGGAAGATGCAACAGGAACTGGAGGCTTCCGGAAGGGAAAGTGTACGTCCTCAGGATCGTTGATGAAAACGGACAGGAGGATTCCAGGAAAATATACGGCTGCATACTTCCGAAGATAACCATGGAACTTATAGCCCATAAGGAGAGCATAAAAGAGCACGAACTTGCAGAATTGATGAAGCAGTATTACAAAGACGTCACTTACAGAATGAACGTCGAGAAGAATCAATATTGCGAGGACCTATTGAACAAAATAAAGAGGTTGAACTTCGAGAAATTGGCTCACTTCTCACTTATCAAAGAGGAGCCCAAGGTGCCCGTTTACGTGGAATATGATGGTGAGGCTGAGCAGCTGCTGAAAAAGTTTAAGGAGGTCCTAAGCGCTATAGAAAAGGAAGAAGTTTTAGAGAATGTGTTTAAGCTTAAAGCAGAGCTTAGAAAGCTGAGGGCTGAGATGGAGAACTACATTGTCGAGGTTTATGAGAGCGAGGCGAGCTTGAAGAGCCTTGAGCCCATAACGACCCGAGCTAACGTATTACGTGTGCCCCGCGAGGAAATCCCTGCCTACTATGATCCGGAGACGGGATTTAAAACCGCAACACGCGAAGAATCAAAATTCTTAATATTCTAACATGAGGTGGTATTGTATTGCAAGTCGATCTTCCCTACACCCTTTGCTCCAGCAAACCGATTACGGGCACGCTTGTTTGGTATTACTTCATCTGTAAGCGCGAGGTTTGGCTAATGAGCCACGAAATAACCCCTGACGAAGACGCGTCGGCTTTAGATATTGGGAGGGCGATTCATGAGATCTTCTACCGTAGGATGCTAAAGGAAGTATCCTTGGAGGGCATAAAGATCGATTTATTCAAAAGAGCCGAAAGAGCGGCGTGCGAGATAAAAGCATCCTCGAAATTTATTGAAGCAGCACGTTTTCAACTCCTCTACTACCTTTTCAGACTTAAGGAGTACGATGTTGATGCTGATGGCTGGATCCTTATCCCAACCGAAAAGAGGAAGATAAGTGTGAAGCTAGATGCAGAAGCTGAACAGGTGCTCTTAAAAGTCCTTAACGAAATTAAGGAGATAGCTCGGCTGGAACGCCCCCCGCCGCCGATCAGGATTCCCTATTGCAGAAGATGTGCATATAAGGAATTTTGCTGGGCGTAAGCTATGAAGAAAACAATTTACATTTTCAGTATAGGCGAGATAAAGCGAAAGGGAAACACATTATGTCTTATCAAGGAGAACGGTGAGAAGAAATATGTACCTGTATCGGAAATCTCCTCCCTGATGATCTTTGGAGAGACGACATTTAATAAGAGGTTGCTGGAGTTTTTATCATCAAACGAAATAACCCTTCACATTTTCAACCATTACGGTTATTATATGGGAAGTTTTTACCCTAAAACCCACTACAACTCAGGGTTTATGACGCTGAAACAGTGTGAACATTATCTAGATTATGCAAAAAGGCTCATACTGGCTAGAAAGTTCGCTGAAGGTAGTTTAAGAAATATGTTGAGAAATGTAATCTACTACCATAATAGGAAAGGAGGACTCAGCTCGACAATAAAATTCCTTGAAGATGCTTCGCTTAAACTGAGGGAAGCTCGCACAGTGGAGGAGGTGATGGCCGTTGAGGGTCAAGCAAAAGAGCAATATTATATTTCCTTCAACACAATAATCGACGATGCAGAATACCATTATGAAAAAAGGGAACGAATGCCACCTAAAAGTCGGTTGGATGCTTTGTTGAGCTTCGGCAACAGTCTTCTTTACGTTACGGTGCTGAGCGAAATTTATAAAACACATCTAGATCCTAGAATAGGCTTCCTCCACGCTACAAATTACAGAAAATTTTCGTTAAACTTAGATGTTGCAGAAGTATTTAAGCCGATAATAGTCGACAGGGTCATATTTACACTGACAAATAAAAGAATGCTTGACCCCTCATGCTACATGGAGGAGTTAGGTGGCGTATACCTTAGCGAAAAGGGAAGAAAAAATTTTATAGAGCAGTATGAAGATAAGCTCAAACAAACCATAAGCTACGAAAGAATGAGGGTCTCTTATCAGAGGATGATAAGGCTTGAGCTATACAAGCTTGAAAAGCACCTCATCGGAGAAAAGGAGTATGAGCCATTTGTCACGCAATGGTGATAATCATGTTCGTGATAATGGTGTATGACGTTGGCGAGGAACGGCTTCCCAAAGTTCTGAGCATAGGAAGAAGGTATCTTACATGGGTCCAAAACTCGGTTTTCGAGGGCGAAATAAGCGATGCCAATTTCATAAGACTAAAAGATAACTTATCAAAAGTAATAGACAAGAAATACGACGCCATAACTTTTTACATTCTTCGAACCACAGCATACCTCAAAAAGGAAAACCTCGGAGTAATAAAAGGAGAAAGCACGACAATAATATAAACCCCCTAACAGTCGATCAAACATCACCAAGTCATCATTGTAGATCGACAGGAAACCATCACCGAAAAAGCCGCAAAATTATTCAGGGGTTGTTAGAATACCTATAAGGGCTTGAAATAGTCATATCCTTGATTCAAAAGATTGTTCAGTTTGGGTTGTTAGAATACCTATAAGGGCTTGAAATAAAAATATTGGAAAGATACCGATGTAAAACATCTGGTTGTTAGAATACCTATAAGGGCTTGAAATTTGAAGCCTGAAGCAGTGCAAAAACTCGTGGAGATAGTTGTTAGAATACCTATAAGGGCTTGAAATTCAAAAATAAAACAGGTAAAATCAAAACTAACATGTGTTGTTAGAATACCTATAAGGGCTTGAAATGCCCGCCTCCGCCTTCTTCTTCCTTCTTCTGTTGTTAGAATACCTATAAGGGCTTGAAATTTGAATCAAGGTTATGATTCTCAGCTATCACAACTAGTTGTTAGAATACCTATAAGGGCTTGAAATTCTCCCCTGGTCTCACAAAAATACCTTCCTCTTTCCTGTTGTTAGAATACCTATAAGGGCTTGAAATTCATCGTCATAATCTATGATTTTTATCTTGGTAAATGTTGTTAGAATACCTATAAGGGCTTGAAATCTTTTATACGTCTCTTTGACCCATGAATTTATCTCTTTGTTGTTAGAATACCTATAAGGGCTTGAAATTACATCATTTTTGAAGAAAAAGAAATATCCTATAGAGTTGTTAGAATACCTATAAGGGCTTGAAATCTGTTGCACTTCCTCCATCTCCGCCAGCATATGGAGTTGTTAGAATACCTATAAGGGCTTGAAATCACGCTCGGAGCAGCCCCAAGCGTAAGTGTATATCGTTGTTAGAATACCTATAAGGGCTTGAAACTTACAATCTACTATGAAACCATCTATTCCTCTTCCTGTTGTTAGAATACCTATAAGGGCTTGAAACACACAGTGGCGGCCGGTAGCTCAGCTGTGGCGGTGCAGGTTGTTAGAATACCTATAAGGGCTTGAAACTTCGAAAATGTCCCCTTGATACCATGCTCATATTCTCGTTGTTAGAATACCTATAAGGGCTTGAAACTGGTTGCGGGGCTTGGACGTCTTAGCCTAAACCTTCTGGTTGTTAGAATACCTATAAGGGCTTGAAACAGACTAATGCGTGCTCGACAAATTAGTGAAAAATCAGGGTTGTTAGAATACCTATAAGGGCTTGAAACTCTCCAAGAGCTGAAGGATGTAAAAACGTTTTTCGAGTTGTTAGAATACCTATAAGGGCTTGAAACATCATCGGAGGCATAGCATTTTTAGCGGGGCGGAAAGTTGTTAGAATACCTATAAGGGCTTGAAACATAGAACACATAACAGGCGCCACCACCACCTCCACCACGTTGTTAGAATACCTATAAGGGCTTGAAACCATTTCCTCCAGCTCCACCTGGATAACCACTGCTATGTTGTTAGAATACCTATAAGGGCTTGAAACTACTCCTTCCACATCTGATACGGGCATCCCTCCCCGAGTTGTTAGAATACCTATAAGGGCTTGAAACACCCAAAAACGCCCACAATTCCACACACCCAACGAAAGTTGTTAGAATACCTATAAGGGCTTGAAACAAGAATGGTGCATTAGGGGCATTAGGCGCAAGCATTGTTGTTAGAATACCTATAAGGGCTTGAAACTAGCGAAAGCTAAATCCATACTATAGAGAGTGAAATGTTGTTAGAATACCTATAAGGGCTTGAAACACCCAAGTATCAGATATATTTGAATATCAAACGTGGTTGTTAGAATACCTATAAGGGCTTGAAACATAAACTTTGAACGTCCACCGAAAAGCGCACCCGCTAGTTGTTAGAATACCTATAAGGGCTTGAAACTTTGCAAGAGCTGAAGGATGTAAAAACGTTTTTCGAGTTGTTAGAATACCTATAAGGGCTTGAAACAGAAAAAAAAGCAACAAAAAATGCAAGAAAATTCAGGTTGTTAGAATACCTATAAGGGCTTGAAACAATACTTCCTAAAACATATATAGTGTGCTGGTGAATGTTGTTAGAATACCTATAAGGGCTTGAAACTGTAGAAGAACCTGATGACGTAATTGTTGCATTAGTGTTGTTAGAATACCTATAAGGGCTTGAAACCTTCCTGCAGGAAGGTTTGCTGCAAACGTTGCAGACAGTTGTTAGAATACCTATAAGGGCTTGAAACTTTAATTTCTGTTTTTGGATAGTTTAGGGATGGGGCAATAAGAATATTAATTAGAATTTTGAATGTCAAGTAAGTGGGCGGGGATGCCTGCGGAAATATTTGATGAAAAAGAGTTTTTGGAGGTTGCTAAAAGGGCTAAGGAGTGCCGTGTTAAAAGGAGTGGTGATGTTGTAAAGTTAAAGTTGCGTACTTCGTCAAAGTTATATACGTATAAAACGTCGCCAGAAAAGGCTGAGAGTTTGATAAAACAAATTACATGCCCGATTGTAACGTTATAGTTATCATAATAAAAAGAGTTTCGTGATCCATAGAGCTGTTAGGCCTAATAGTGACGGTATTGGTAATCCGGGAACTAATTCTTTTCGGGTTAATAGGTAAAGGGTGAGTCCGACGCCAATGATTACTCCTATTAGTGTTGTGATGTAAGTTAGAAATGCCATGGTGAGTGCGTTAGATATGATTGCTGAGTAAAATAATAAGTCACCAATTCCGAATTCAACGTGACCCAAATTAAGAAACATTCCTTGTTTAAAGTCTAACCTCTTTTTTGTTATTGTGTTTTTGTTTTGAGAGGTTGTGTGATCTTTGTTTGGGGTTGTTTCCTTTATTGTTTTTCTCTCTATTTCATTTATTTTTGTTACGATCTTTTTTAATGGTCCTTTTGTGACCGTGAAAATGTCGTAAAGTGATAGTATGAGAAGGATTAATGTAATTTGTATATCGGTAAACATGGTTCCCAATAATGATCCTGTGATGCTTGTAAAGAGTGTTAATCCAATTGCGTTCACGGTCACATTTTTATTTATAAAGACTGTGTAGGTCAAAGTAAGTGAGAGTGAGAGAGATGTTAATGTTAAGATGTTTTCGTTAATTTGACTGAAATTCAGTAGTGATACTAAGTGTAGTTCGAGCGCTATGAATGTGACTGTAAACATTGAAGCAATGAAAAGCAGGTAGATAAAAGTAAATTTGTGTTTAAGTAATAAAAAGAGTATTAGGGATGCGCCGATAAACGCGAAGGCTGTCATAAATGCAGCTTCACTTGTTGCTGTTTGGATGTTAGTGGTACCGGTAGCATTTCTTATTATGCTTCCTGTCCCGTTGTATTGTAAATTGAGTGTGAATAGCAATGTTAAGAATGATATGAAGAGTAGTAAGATGCTTGTTTTTAAAAATTGAAGGGTGATTAGTTTATATCTTTGTTGTATATCCATTGTTTGCGATTTCGACATTAATTCCATGCTCCTCTAATTCTGATTTGAGAATGGATGCTTTTTGTGTTTCACCGTGGACTAGCAATATTCTGTTAGTGCTTATTTTTGTTAGGAATGATTTAAGTTGGGAGTGTCCGCAGTGGCTTGAGAAGTCTAACCACTCAACTGTTGCTGCGACGTTAACATCTTTTTTAAGGTTGGGCATATACCATAAACGTTCATCATAAAGTCTACGACCAGGTGTGCCTGGAATTTGATATGATACTAGGACTACTAAGTTTTTATTAATGGTTGCAATTTTGTTCATGTAATATACTGCTGGTCCACCTTTTAGCATTCCTGCTGGTGTTACTACTATGTTTGGTCTTTCTATGATTCTTTTTCGTTGAGCGTTTGAATTGATCCACACGGCCCGTTCTAATGCTTTTTTAAGTAATGAATAGTTTCTAAAGAATGATGGGTATTGTAGAAATAACGATCCTACTTCTTTTGCCATTCCATCTAGGTATATTGTGTATGGTATATTATGTTCTTCAAAGATTGATAAGATTTCTTGAGATCTTCCTACGGAAAAAGCTGGTATTAGGACAAAACCTTTATTCTCTATTGTAGTTGTGGATATTTCTATTAATTTTTTCTCAACATCACTTCTTGGTGGATGTTCGACTCCAGAGTAAGTGCTTTCGCTGATGATGAGGTCGTATTCTGAATTTGGTGTTTGTGCAGGTTTAAGAAGTTTTGTCTCCCATGTATTAAAGTCACCGGTGTACAATATTTTTTTATTATTGACTTCAACTTCGACCATTAAACTACCAGGAATGTGGCCTGCATCATAAAACTTTACGTGGAAGTTGTCTACATCGATTGAATCTCCGGCGGTAACTGGTATTGAATTTTTAAACATTTTTTGAACTTCTCTTTCTTCGAATGGTAAATATGATTTACTAATGTTCATAAAATCGTGAAGAAGAATGTCTGTTAGTTCGAGTGTCATTATTGTTGAATAGAGTGGTGGTGCTTTTGCTGATGCATAGAGCATTGGAAGCGCGCCTGAATGATCTAAATGAGCGTGTGATAATATTACGGCAGAGAGATCTCTTGGTGTTACATGTAATGGAAATTGTACTTCATCGTTTGTAAGTGTACCATAATCTAGGAGTAATGCTCGTTCTTTATATTTAATAAGAATTCCAGACCTACCTACTTCTCCTCCGGCGCCTAGAACTTGAATTGTAACCTCGGACATGACTTTTCACTTGTGTTTCACAGTATTAAATTAGGTTACATATTTATTTTTAGCTATAATTAATAGTGTGAGGTTGAAAAAACTATGAAGACGGAAGAGCGAGCGAGTGAGAGAACAAAGTTTACAGTAATATTAAAAGATAGGGCGATAAAAGAGCCTATAGGAAAAAATAAAATATTTCTCACGGGTTTTCATGGAATTGGGGCGGTAGGATATCTGACTACTAGATATATAGCTGATCAACCGGATTCAAAGCACATTGGATATATTTTGTTGGACAGATTACCGTTAGTCGTAAAAATGGGGGATTCGAGAATCCAATTACCTTTTGAACTTTATAAAAGAAAAAACTTTATAATAATGGTTACAGAATCACCTCCGGAACCTAGAGAGATGCACTTATTAACACGGGGGATTGCTGAGTGGGTTATAGCTCAAGGTTTTGAAGAGGCAGTTTTGATTGGGGGTTTATCAGATAAATATAGAAGTGATGATGAACAATACAGAGTTGCGTATACTAGTGCATATGCATCAGCTAGAAAAATCTTCGGAAAATTGATAGACCCACGTTTAACAATCTTTGGGCCATTAGCATCATTACTCTCCTACTTTGAGCTTAACGAATTCCCTGCAATAACCATTCTTCCATATGCTAGACAATTTGAGCCTGATACGCGTGCAACAATGGTAGCTTTGAACGTACTTAATGAACACTATGATGCAAAAATTAATGTAGAATCTATTAGAAAGGAAGTAGAAGAAATTGAGGCTAGAATAGAGGCAAGTATGAAAGAAAGTGAGCAAAAAGTGCTCGATGAGAAAAGTAGAGAAAAATTCATGTTCTATATGTGAAACAGATTAATAGAATTATAATAAACTAAGCACATTTCTAAGAATTTTTATTACAGAATCTCCCTTCTGTAAACTAACTTCTATAACTTTTACTCCTCTTTCTCTTAGATGCTCATTAATTCTGCTAAGAAGATAATTGTTATGGTTATCAGATACTGATATTGCCATTTCTAACTCATTAAGAAATTTAAGATTAGAAAGATTATCTATAAATATTTTTGAAAGAGTTTTGGAACAAGCTATGCCTTCATACTGAGATAGAGGATATACTTCAGAAAGTTCTATTGGCGTGAAGACAAACGGATCACCTACAATAGCTATGCATGATGAATCCGCATATTTCGTATTATTAATTAGTTGTATGATATTCTTTATAGTAGAAGATCTAATGTATGGTCTACTTATTATCGGAGGAAGCAATATAATAAGTTTAACAGATTCTGGTGAATAATTTGATATAATTCTCATAACATGTCTATAGGTCTGAGGTCTTAATGCAGTCTCATTGTTGTAGAAAAAGAGACCATGAATGACGGGTTTGGTGATTGGATCGCATCGTTCCAGATGTTTGTGAAATTTCACAAGAACTTTCATAGCTTTAAACAAGGATGGATGTGCACGGCTTCTTTCTTCACAAAGCTCCCAGAGTGTACCTTCAGTTATGTGCTGACGTATTCTTTTTATTTCAGATAGACTAACATACAGATTGTGAATCATCAGAAAACGTTTTCTTTCTTCCTGGGACATATTTTTTACATCGTCTGCAGAAGTTTTTGAACAGACAGGACAGTTGCACGGCAATTCTTTTAGATCGTTTATCCTAAATGTACCTGATGAAGTCATATATCTATTATTTTGTGCGTAGAGAGCGTATGCGGCAGAATCAAATATATCTACTCCAACAGCAACCATAAAGGGGAAGAACATAGGGTGTCCTGCACCAAATAAATGCATTGGATTCCCGGAGCCAATAATGCTTTTCGCAATGATCACCATTTTTAATACTGTACTAAATTTGTAACCTTCCATTAAACCGGTCGGACTTCCTACAGCGTATATGTCAAACCCATGCTGGCTCATTGATTCAGCTGATAATTTAACTAAATCGAGATACTTACCACCTTGAATAGGTCCAACCCAAAGTCTTTCACGGTCTCTTATTTTATTACTTTCAATTGCTCTTCGTAATGTTATCTCCACACTTTCTTTAGCTTTGTTCCAGTCATCGTCAGGACCAGTTGGCACATCGAGTATTACTGCAACATCACTGTTAATTAACTTTTCATATTCTACAATTTCTTCGGGCTTAACTTCAACAGTGCCATAACGTAGAATCTGATAACCCCCAGAATCTGTCATTATTGGTCCGCTAAAGTTTAAATGGTCGTGAACATCTATTGGTTTCCCTTTCATGTTCTTCCAAAGAAGATAAGCATTGGTTATTACTGCATCAAAGCCTATTTTAGCAACATCTTGTGCAGAAAGTTCTTGTTTTACAGGGTTTAAAACTGGTAAAAGTGCGGGTGTTTTAATGTTTCCATGTCTAGTCTTAAGTAGTCCTATTCTTCCGCAAAGGCTTTTATCTAGTATTTCGAAACTCATTTCACTATCATGCACTCATTTTTATTGGATTTCTCTTATATACTGATCGTATATTGACTTCACTTTCTCAGCAATGGGTCCTGCTCCTTCAACAACACCTTGTTCTCCAACTTTTACACGCTCTGCAACAATTATTAATCGTGCGCTCTCATCGTACCTAACCATTTTAGGAAATATTTTCTCTAATCTTTCAACCAATGCTCTCATATCGAATGGTTTTTCCTTGAGCAATATTTCTGTTATGTTTGAGCCATTAAGTACAACAGCATGATATTTATTACCGTTGCTAGAAACTTCTGTGAGTATCATGTTTAGTTTTTCTGGGTCTATTGCAGATAAACGACCAATATATGTTCTACCGAGCGACGTGCGTACTTCTATTATCCGTCCTACTAGGTTATTAATTTCGCTGGTGAATCTCCGAATCCCGACTATGGACATCTCCTCAACCTCCCTAATCGAAAATAATAACATCAATTAAAAATCTATCTAAGTTTTGAATGAAATATTCTTATGTACTAAAACAGGTGTATCTTTGTTCCAGTGCTTATAGTTTAGGTTTCATATTTTTGTTGGATAAACTTGAAACAGTACCTAGTTTACAAAAGTTTGTTTTTATTTATTAGTAAGATTAGTGGACCGGGCGGGATTTGAACCCGCGACCTCCCGCATGCCAAGCGGGCATTCTCCCAGGCTGAACTACCGGCCCGTTAAATTTAACGCAATAGTACTAAATAAGTCTGATTCCGTTAACCTTTTTATTCTGCCAGCTATATTGTCTTATTTTACTTGTGCGACCAAATCCGCAAGCTGCGCAGTATCCTTTTGTAATGTTATATGAATGTCTTCCACATCTTCTGCATCTTATATGTGTGGGAGTTCGGTTCATTTTTCCCATTGATGATGTGCCTTTCATTTAATACTCACCTATGAAGGTGATATCAAGATTACGTTATCTCCACGCACAACTAATGTACCTAATTTGTGTGTGTTTTTATTTTCATCTATTTCTTCTGCATCTAATAATATGAGGTTCATGTGCATATCGAAACTTTTTAAAATACCCCTTACGAATCTACCGCCTTTTAATTTAACCAGTACTGTTTGTCCTATACTTGCCTGCAGAAAATCTTTTGACTGTGTTTCGCTTATGTTTGGATTACGGTTCACATAGCTCACCTTCTACTACTAATGATGTTCTCAGTTTCATATATAAATGTGTTTTTCTATAAGTTATGTAGAATCATGAGCGCTCAAATTAAAAAACGTTTTTATTTGAGTAAGGGTGACAGTAAAAAACTTAATGAACGGTTAAAAATAAGCAATATTAGGTTAGAGTTGTCAGATAAGACTATAGAATATGTAGAATTAAAAAGTGGAGAAATAATTTATTTGATAGATAAAAAACCTGAGATAATAGAGATAAATAACAAAATGGTACCCTTCCTCACATCAAAACTTATTCTTCAACTTCCAAGGTTATATGTAGATCAAGGAGCAGTTCCTCATATAATAAACGGAGCTGATGTAATGGCTCCAGGTGTTACTAAAATTGTAGGAGAGCTAAAGGAAGGAGTGTTAGCTGTTGTAGTTGATCAATCAAATAATAGACCACTAGCTATTGTCGAAATACTAGACGACTGGTCACTATTAATGAAAGATAAACATGGAAAAATTGCCAGGAATTTACATCATTTTAATGATAAAATCTGGAAAGTTGTGTCAGAATTGTTGAGATAGAAACTTTATAAAGTTCTTTAGTAATGAAGTCCAAGTTTCACCTGTTTAACCTAATGTACTTTGATTGCTTCAAGAACTTCTGGTGCTATAGTTTTTATGTTAAACATTTTTTCTATTGCGTGAGCTAATTGTAAACTCTTCGATCTCTCTCCATGATTCACAATTATTAACTTAGGTTTCTGTGGCATTGTTCGTACATAGTTTAAGAGTTGTTTTCTATCACTATGACCTGAAAATCCCTCTACACTTTGTATATCCATTTTCACGGTGATAAGTCGTTCGACGTCGTTTTCATCAGGTAGCATGACCTCTCTAATACCATCTTTTAATCTTCTACCTAACGTGCCTGAGACTTGGTATGATGTAAATACTACAGTACTTTTCTCATCATTAGCTAAGAGACGTAAGTACTCTAGGGCTGGTCCTCCATTAAGCATACCTGAAGGAGCCATTATAATACATGGTGAACTCTCTATAATTTCCGACCTATCAATTTTCTCATGAAGCATATAGAAATAATCCGATTTGAAGGGTATAACGCCTTCCTTAAACACCTTATTTTTGATGTCCCATGAGAGTTCATCTAAAAATGCTGTATGAAGTGCAGTGCTCTCTAATATCATACCCTCAACATATATAGGTACTTTGGGCATTTTATTGTTCTCAATAGCTTCATAAAAAGCAAGCATGACTTCCTGTGCTCGTCCTACTGAAAGCATGGGCATTAAAACTTTACCACCGCGCTCTAAAGTATCCTTGACAATTTTTATAAGAGACTGCTCGGTCTCTTCAACAGATGGCATTACATCCGTTGGTGCACCGTAAGTAGATTCCATTATAAGTGTTTCAACGCGTTTAAAATTATTAAATGCTTTATTAAGAAGGCGTGTATTAGCAAATTTAAAATCACCACTGTATACTATATTGTGTAAACCATCACCAATATGAAGATGTACACTACTTGAACCCAAAATATGACCTGCATTATAGAACGTAAGCTTTATGTCAGGAGCAATATCTACAACCTCCTCATAATCTATTGTTATGACGTGTTGCATCATCGTGCGCACATCATTCATAGTATAGGGTAATGAGCGCCCCTCTTTTAAAGCAACATCAAGATAATCCTTTATAATTAAATATGTTAGATGCAATGTAGGCTCAGTCATGTAAACAGGGCCTCTGTATCCATATTTGAAAAGATAAGGTAATGCTGCAGTATGATCAAAATGCGCGTGGGATATTACTATCGCATCAAGGTCTTCAATATTTAACCCATCAATATAAAATGCGGGGTATTCATCGTAGAGTGTTTTTGCTCCAGGCTTTGCTCCGGCATCCAGCAAAACTTTACTATTTGGCGTTTCTACAAGAATAGAACTGCGTCCTACTTCTCCAAAACCTCCTAATGGTATTATACGTATATATTCATCTTGGTATATACGTAAGCGATTTAAACGTTGTCCTATTTTCATTAATGTTTTTAAGTGTTCTTTCTTAGAAGATATTATTTGCTCAGATACAATTCTAAAAATTTCTGATTGCATAGCAGGCGCTCGGTGTGGAACAATTTTCCATTTTATTTCATTCATAAGCATCCAGAGATTCATTCCTCCTCTGCCTATTAATTGCCCTAATTTTAGTGCATATATGTGAACCTCACCCTTAAGCTCATCAAAGTATATTTCTTGCAGTCCTACATCTGGTGGAATGTTTTTTATTAAAAACTCCCTAGCTTTTTCTACTGGTAATCTGATAGATTCTGCTGGTCTTATGATCACTTTTCTTCGTGCAGCTTTAGCAATTTTCGCAGCTAAACCTTCTTCACCAGTTACAGCCTTAATATTCTCCGTGTACAATATTAGGTATGGGCCTTCAAATTCTATACGTGTGATCTTAGCATCGGCTGGTAGATTTTCAAGTAGTGCGCGAGTTATTCTAGTTTGTATATCTGCTACTTGTACTCCCATTCGTACTCACATCTTTTTTAAGACCTCTAAAGGATCATGATGATAATATTTTAATTATTTCTTGATCGTCCAGAAATCTATAACCATTTGCATCAACTACAACCACATCAATTCCGGAACCACCAGTGTACAAGTCCCAACGTGATGCTGAGTGTACTGCCAATGTAGCGATCCGAACGCCCTCATTTAACGTGATTCCCTCCTTATATTCTTTTTCAAGTACTCCTAAAGCTACAGGTGAACCAGATCCTCTAGCAACGTAATTTCGTTCATTAGTGACAGAACCAAAGAAATCTATAGAATACAATGAAGGCCCGCGCATATCATATCCACCTACGTTAACTTCAACTATATATGGTAAAAATCTTGATCCGAACAGTATGTTTGATGCAAGACTTGCAATAGCATTAATCGGAATGGGGCGTTTATTTCTGATCCGATAAAGTGACGCGTTAGCCCGTAATACATCTACTAACGCTTGAGCATCTGCTACTAGCCCTGCGATAGTAATTAATGCGTGTGTATCTATAGGCAAGATTTTTTTACTTATTTTATGTGCAACCAAATGCCCTGCAGTTACCTTCCTATCTGCTGCTAGAACTACCCCATCTTTACATACTACTCCAACTGTTGTTGTTCCTGTTCGTAATCTCATATCTTTGGAACTCATATTTATCATTGACACTTAATCATACACCTCTAGAAGTTACTTACACCAACTGTTAATAGAAAAATCCATTTATATAAGCTTTCCTATATTATGATACTTAGGTGAACACATTGGGAAAAAAATAATAACATTAGTAGGACCAGGAATGGCACGAATAGGAGAAAAGTTCATATTTACTGGACCTGTTGATGAATGTCGCAATTGTAAACTCTTCTCTGCATGCGCAGGAAACTCACAACTAGAAGTGGGACGAATTTATGAGATCTTAAAAATACGACCAATGAAACATAAATGCCTAATAAGTGAAGACGGTGTTGTAGCAGTAGAAGTAGCAGAAGCAACAATAACTTTAATGATACCGGCAAAATATGCTGTAGAAGGATTAATAATAACATTCCAACCCCAACCAGTATCAAGCGAATTACAACCAGCCGATTTATTTAAACCCGAAGGCTTAAAACCAGGTGATAAAATAAAGATAATAAAAGTATGGAAAGAGAAACAATCATATAACAACGAAACATTCGTAAAAGTAACTATAGAACGTATTGTACATTGATACCTATACACTAAAGGGGAGTCTCCGTTCTTCTGAGAATAACCCTTAATTATAGCGAGTTCAGGATGTGTCAAGACAACTCCTGTTGTGGAGGTAAGTGTAATATTCTGCTTACGTGCGTTCATAGCTCCATTATTGAGTGACACGCTCAAATTAAGAAATGCTTAATAGTTGATTTAAGTTTATCAAAGAACTGAGCTTTCAGAAATAAAATTTATATTAATTATGCATTTTAAATGTTCTTTGCTACACGTTTAATTCTGCTTCATTATCCTTAAATTATCGAAAATTAAATAAAGAAACAAGTAGAAATAAGAAATCTTTTAGCTTATTGCTGAGAAGTTGTGTTTTGAGATGTAGCTTGTTGTGTTTCCTGTTGTGTTACGGTTGTCACAGTTTCACTAGCGCTTGGTGCTTTTTCTTCTTTCTTTTGCTCTTCTATTTTTTCAGTAGTTTTAGGCAATTGCAACTCAAAACTTATTGAATATTTTAATGCACGAATTTCTGGGAGTAATTCTTTTATATCATCAGCTACACCTTTCAGTGCATATTGTATGTTCTCTGCTGTTAATATATCAGAAGGTAACCTGATTGTTACTTCGTCATTTATTTTTTCTATTTGGACTTTACTCTTATCTAACCCACGTATTCTTCTGGATAAAAGAGCCATTATTTTATCTTCAAGCTTTTCGATCACATTACGCACTGTTACCTCATAGACAATCGTTTTTCCAGCAAGCGGATGATTAAAATCAATAACGGCTCTTCCACCACCCACGCTCAATACGATACCCTCTAAACCCTCAACAGTCACAACTGAACCAACTCTTATGGGTCCGCCCTCCTTTGGCAACTCTCTAACACTTACAATCTTTATCTTTTTGGGATCTCTTTTACCAAATGCTTTCTCCGGTGATATTTCAACAACTTTGTTCTCGTTGACATTCATTTTTTCGAGTTCTTCATCAAGTCCTTTTGGCACCCAGTTTTTACCAACAACCACTAGCATTGGTTCATAAATCCCATCTGATCTAGCGAACTTTTCTTTTTTCGCAACCTCCTCAAGTGTTAGATCTAGTATTTCCCCTGTTTCTTTTATGCGTGCCACGTAATCTATTAATATGAAATCACCTTTGTTCACGCTTACCTCACCTAAACAAAGGTTTAAAAACCAGTATTTAACTATTGCTCAGTTAATAGCTTAAATTTAGAATACAATCTCTAACTAAACTATAGGAATTACTCTTGGGAATTAGCATTCTTATACCTTTAAGGTATAAGGACAATTTATAGGCTGTTGCTTGCACACGGTACATACCAGTTCATTAGGGAGTATTTCGCATATTGCTCGGCTCTTTAGTATGTCATTGCATGCTTCAGTCAACAATATTGTAATATCTATCGGGTCTACCTTCTCTCGTTCATTTATTATATATAGCACAATACGGTCAGTCCACGCAATGGCTTTCTCAGTTTTAGATAAACGTTCTGATAAATACCCCATGTGCCCTCTAAGACCTCTCATATAATTACTTATAGCCTGTTGTTTAATGCCAAGCTTATTAGCAACCTCCTTCTGAGTAAAATTATGATTTTTGATTAACTTATACGCTACCATAGCTCTAAGTGTCGGGCAGATCACTTTTGAGGCAAGCTCAAAATATGTAAGCATTTTACCCACTAAAAATATACCACACTAGGTTAATATCATTTTTCTAAAATGATTCGCCAAAGACCTTCGTGAATTTGTTCAGCGACTATTATCTTATACCCTTTCTTTTTAGCAGCCTCTTGGATAAGCTTGTAAGATGGCGGGTTATCTAAAATAACCTCTAACCTCTCTCCCAAAGAAAGTTTCTCCATGGTCTTTAAAACTAAGTATTGTGGATAAGGACAGGACAAACCCTTTACATCAAGCACATGGTGTTTTTCCTTATTACTTTCACTCATCTAAACGCACCCCTCAACAATTTTCTGTAATTCGTTATCTGTATACTTACTACAAAAATCTTTGAAACTTTCGTTATTAATCCTATTTCTAAGATAAGCATCTATTATTTTTTCAATATAAAATTTAATATCATCGGCTTTTACGCCTCTTTTAACAAGTCGCGCAAACGAAGGTAGATAACCTAAACCCCCTCCTAGAAATATGTTATAGCCTGCATGCGTATTATCACCATCTCTTATATAAACTCCTTGTAAACCAATGTCTCCTATAGGATGTTTACCGCACGCATTTGGACAACCACTGATGTAAATTCGTATATCTTTTACTAACTCCTTAGGAAATCTAGACTCAATGTATGTGATTATTTCATTAAGCCTAGTTTTAGGATCTTCTGGTGATCTGCTACAAAAACCTCCTGCACATGCAATGCCATAATATTTCATAGACATGGTATCTACTCTCAATCCTATTTTTTCTAATTCGTTAAGTACAATTTTTATATTACTTGCTTGAACACCTACAAGTATTATATTCTGATGAGGTGTGAGTCTTATTTCTGGCCAACCATATTTTTCTGCGATGGATGCAAAACTAAACATTTGTTTTGAATCCAAACGACCGCCTAAAAGTGGTACACAAATATACCAGAGGTTGTCCTGTTTTTGAGGATTTATACCGGTATGCTCTTTACCACTAATCAATAATTGTGTATAGTCATATTTTTCAAAGGTAATTCCTAATTTATTTTCGATCATCTCTTTTATTTTTTCACAACCTAATTCTTCCACTAACCACTTAAATCTAGCTTTTGCTTTACTATCTCGTCTCCCATAATCACGATATATTTCAACGACAGCAATAACGAACTTAACTACATCCTCAGGATTTATAATAATGCTTAAAGGCTTCGCTAGCTTAGGTGGATACCCAAGGCCACCACCCACAAATGGTATGAATCCTATTTTCTCTCCTCTAGCTAAGGCAATTAATCCTAAATCCTGAATCTCAGGCGACGAACAATTAATTGCACACCCTGAAATTGATATCTTGAACTTCCTCGGTAAGTCAAGAAAATCTTTGTTTCCGGCAAAAAATCTCTTTATCTCTTTAATTAATGGATATGCATTAAATATTTCATGTTTATCAACACCAGCAACTGGACACCCAACAATATTTCTCACATCACCATATCGTGCGCCAGGATAACTCTGACCACATTTGTCAGTAGTAAAATCAATCTGATCTAAAATACTGAATATCTCAAACGCTTTCTCTGGATCAATCCAATGCAACTGAATATCCTGTCGATCAGTGACCTCAGCATATCCTTTACCATATGTTTCAGCCAATTTTGCAATAATTCTAAATTGTTCGGTTGTCAAAATGCCGTTAGGAATTGACACTCTCAAGAAAAATTGCGAACCGTTACCATTTTCAAATCCAAGAGTAAATCTATCAGCAAACCTTAGCACATTTTCAAGTTCTGACGCTCCAGGCACTTTTTTCTACCTCAAAATATAAATTGCGCACACGTATTTAAATACAACGCCGTTGTATAAAATAATTCTCTTTATGATTTGTTGTGCAACTAGTATCATGCTACGTGTTTTTAATTTAATTCGAGACATATACTAAAATATTATTAACTCGTAAAGTTACGTCAAAGAAAACGAGAGCTCTTAAAATAAAACCGATGTGAGGATTCGTGATTAATGTATGATAGCAAAAAATTAATACTAAATGGTTTTTATTATTAATTGATGAGAAGGTTAGCACGTTTAGGCAAACTTCAGGTAGGTGAAAACCAGCCAGTGAGAATCATGGGAGTAATAAATGTAAGCCCAGAATCTTTTTATAAAGGTTCAGTGAGGACCAAAATTGATGATATCGTTGAAACTGCTATTTCTATGTCTAGAAATGGAGCGGATGTCATAGATGTTGGCGGAATGAGCACTGCTCCTTATCTTTCTACATGGATTGATGAAGATGAAGAAAAAAGACGTATTGTAGAAGCTATAAAAGCAATAAGGGATAACATCAAAATTACAATATCCATTGATACGCAAAGAAGTCGAGTCGCTGAAAAAGCGATAGAAGCTGGTGCTGATGTAATTAATGATGTATCAGGCTTAAAACATGATCCAGAAATGATACGTATAGCAAAAGAATATGATGTATCATTAATTTTGGTTGCTCATGAAAGACAACCAAGGTTAGGAACACCTATACAAAGAGTAATTAGTGCTTTAAAAGAAAGTTTAGACCTTACTAGAAAGCTTAATATTGATGAGAATAAGATTGTAGTGGATCCTGGAATAGGATTCTTTAGATACCCTGAGATACCATGGTATGAATGGGATATTAATGTCATAGCAAATATTAATCAATTGGCAGAGCTTGGAAAACCAATATGTATAGGAGTTTCGAGAAAATCATTTATCGGCAAAATACTCTCCATAGAAAGACCTGAAGATAGGTTAATTGGTTCCGTTGCAGCGGTATCAATCGTTGTTCTTAAAGGTGTAAATATGGTTAGAACACACGACGTTCCAGAAACAATACAAGCTGTTCGTCTTTCTGAAGCTATAAGAAAAGCTGAAACAGGTGGATATGTTGAATATAACTGATGTGATATTATCGATCATATACATTTTTCCAGCATATGTTGCAAATGGTACACCAGTAGTGGTATATAGGCTACTTAATGGAAAAACCACACCAATCGATAGGGGAATTATTGCATGGGATGGTCAAAGGTTATTAGGTGATGGAAAAAGCATCGAAGGATTTGTAAGTGGAACAATAATTGGTTCAGTTACTGGATTTGTTATCAGTTTTCTTATGCCTTATTTGTATAAAAATCCCATTGAATATTTGTTACTATCAATAGGTGCTATGACGGGTGATTTAATAGGTTCTTTCATTAAAAGACGGTTAAAAATGGAGCGCGGTGCACCATTCCCTCTTATAGACCAAACAGGTTTCATCACTATAGCATTACTTTTAGTTTGGATGATGGTAGGATTGCCTAACTGGATCGATCTAGAACTTATTTTTATCATACTTATAATAACTTTTATTCTTCATATTGCAACAAATATTTTAGCTTATATAGTAGGCATAAAAAATAAACCATGGTGACGAGTTCGAAAACTAATAAAAAACTTATGTTAAAAATCTACAAATATTCATAAAAATAGTTTTAAAATAAATAATATATTGCTTTATCAGACTTAAATATTTTATTTTAATAAACGTATTTTTTCGAAAAATTAAGCAATTCCGCTTGGTATTTAGTAGAAATTAAGGTTTTATACCTTGGTTTCTACTAGAAAATGAGCGACAATGTCAGCATCTCCAAGCATAGAAGATCTATTGAAGAAGCTCTCTAAGGCCAATATATTTAAAGATAGAGAAAAGCTAAGGCCTGATTATTTACCTGAGAATCTTCCTCATCGTGAGACTCAGATCTTACGTTTGGCAGAAATATTACTTTCACCAATAGCGAAAGGTGCAAGGCCATCAAATGTGTTTATATATGGTTATACAGGTACCGGAAAGACCGCTGTCACTAAGCATGTTTTAAAGTGGCTTGAAAGAAAGTGGGGATACAACAATACTGCCACACTCGAAACATTTCTTTACAATCAAAGTAATATCGTGAGAGTTATAACTGCGATAGTAAATTGTAGAACAGAAAATACCAATTATAGAATATTGAGAGCACTACTTGGAGTACTCGGTGTTGAGGTCCCCTTTACAGGACTCTCTGTAGCAGAACTTTATGATAGATTCATAAATGTTCTTGAAAAGAATGAAGTTTTATTTGTAGTGGCATTAGATGAAATAGATCAACTAATAGATAAAAGTGGTGATGAACTGCTTTACAGGCTCACACGGATCAACTCAGAACTTACCAGATCAAAAGTTACTATAATAGGAATTACAAACAGTCTTAACTTAAGAGACTATTTAGATCCAAGAGTGAAAAGTAGCTTAGGAGAAGAAGAATTAGTGTTTCCACCTTATAATGCATTTGAATTAGAAGATATATTAAGGGAACGAGCAGAACTGGCATTTCAACCAAACGTACTAGACTCTGGAGTAATATCCTTATGCGCATCATTAGCTGCAAGGGAACATGGAGATGCAAGAAGAGCACTTGACCTTCTCAGAGTAGCAGGTGAGATAGCGGAGCGTGATGGTTCAACAAAAGTTACTGAGAAATATGTTAAATTAGCATTAAAAGACATTGAAAAAGATAAAACAGTAGAAGTAATAAAAACGTTACCATTACATTCAAAACTTGTACTTGTAAGCATTTACTTACTTTGGAAACGAGGGATCTCAGCATCAACAGGCGAGGTATATGAGATGTATTCCAAATTAGTACAGCGCATGAACCTGGATTCTTTAACACAAAGAAGAATCAGCGATGTAATAAGCGAATTAGACATGATAGGCTTAGTCCAAGCAAGATTGATGAGCAAAGGACGATACGGAAGAACTAAATACGTTACACTATCGATTAATGAAAAAGCTATGATAGAAGGTATAAAAGATGATTCAAGACTTTCAGTACTCATCCAGCATTAATTATTATGTCAAACATATGCTTGGAATAGACGATGGGGCTTTTCCTTCTTTTGTAAAAATAAAGAAAAAAACCTTTAAAACACTATTAGTGGGTGTTCTATTAACTAATATGAAACTAGAATGGATAGGATCAGAGCTGATCACTGTAGACGGTAATGAAGCCACAGACATAATAATAAAAATTGTTAAAAAATCTCCAATAAAACCTAATGTAATATTTCTTAGTGGCATTTCCTTTGCAGGATTTAACATCGCTGATCCATTTAAAATCAACAGTGACCTCAACATACCAATCATAATAATTGTAGAGAAGAAACCATCAATGCCAAGTATAAAAGATGCATTAATGAAACATTTTCCAGACTGGGAAAATAGATGGAAAATAATAGAAAGAACACAACCCTTAGTAGAAATAAAACAAACAGAAAAAAGTAAACCAATATACTGTTACTTTCTTGGCTTAGATAATCGTTTAACAATAGAAATCATCAAAAATACAAGCTTAGGAGGAAAAATTCCAGAACCAATACGTTTAGCTAATATGATAGCTACCACTGTAACAAAAGAACTTTTAAAAATATAAAATCAGGAATATTACAAATAGTTCGATAAGAAAGCCTAGAATTTAGTTCTGGGATGAATTGCTGAAAGGTTTGAATACTTGTTAAGGATTCTAATTCTTAGTTGTCTCTGAGCTACATGCTTGGAGACGGAGTAGGATTGACACAACCCATAACTCCAAGTGAGGCAAGTTTTCCTAAACCATGTCGGTTAAGTGGAGAGTTTGTTGAGATTGGAGAAACTCCCGACTTTAGTCGTGAAGAGAGTCAAAATTAAAGGACTTGCATTCTTTTAACAATTGTTCTGTTAAGAGAAATTTTTTAATAATGCTTTTGTCTTAAACATGAAATGGGTGAGGATAATTCTTTACAGAAATGATAAGAACATTTTTAGCTAGACTGCAGGTTCGAGATGTTCTGGAGTAGTTATTACTGTCCGCTCTTCATTACCGAGATTTACTTTTATTATATATGCGCGTCCTCTTTTCCCAACAATAACACCGGTTAATCCTTGAAATCTTCTATGAGGAGCTGTAGTTAAAGATGAAGGGTTTATATTGATGTGTACCTTGTTTCCTACCTCATATTTCCGTAAGTAAACAGAAAGCCCTTTTCTAGCTCTCCCGGCTGAGAATAAATTTCTGCTGCGCGTTCTATACCCTTTAGAGTGCTTCACTGGTTATCACCACATCATCTCTAACTCTGTAATCTTTATAAACTTAATACACTAAAGATATATTGGCGGGACGGATGAACATAATAGAGAGTGTCATGATCTCAATACCAGAGGCAAAAGCACTACTAGAAGCTAGAATAAAAGAGGGTAATGTAATAGATTTACAGAATATTACATATAAGCAATTCTCTGAATTCAGTAAATTTGACGTAGATAGAGCAAAACTAGTGATAGAAACGTTAAAGAATAAATTTAAACTCTCTCATGAAATTGTAGTGCAAATAGTCAACATCTGTCCTGAGACAGCTGAGGAGCTAAGAACATTAATACCGCCTGAAAAATTACTTTCAAAGGATGATATATCCCAGATTCTTAAATTATTAGATGAAAATAGACTTAAGTCACAAGAAACTTCTTTGCAATCTACTGGTTAATCTTTTAATTTGGGGATGTACATTTCATGAATGTGCCATTTGAAAGAAGATATTTCGAAGACTTTGCATACATACTAGATTATGTGCCAAGTTACCTTCTGCGAAAAATGCAAACCAGGTTTAGAGAGGATTTAGAGACATTAGTACAAGGTATAGGACGTGAGTATTTCACTCTTTTTGAACTAATTCCATGGCCTGCGGTTCAATTAAGTGTAGGAGAGATAGTATTCATAGGAAGGGGTAGTGATAAAATAAGAAAAGTTGGTAGGCGTCTTATTTATGACGAACTTTCATTGAATGCTAAAACCGAACTTGAAAATGCAGTAATGACTATAGTAAAACTTAGAGAAAAAGAATTTTTAACATTCTTTAATACAGCCGGGCCAATTTCTCCCAGGATGCACGCGTTAGAAACAATACCAGGTATAGGTAAAAAGACAGTAGTAAGAATACTTGAAGAGAGAGCAAAATCACCATTCCAGAGTTTTGAAGATTTAAAGAAACGAACTGATGTAGGTGATCCAATAAAATTGCTTACTGAGAAAATAATGAAAGAAATAAAAAGTGAAGATGCCCATGTATTGTTTGCCAAGGGTGTACAAGTCACATTAGAGGAAAGAACACGATTCCAACCTAGACGGTTTTAGTTCTACTATTAGCTTATTTAGTTCTGGCTATAAAACGCTTGTTCATTACTTCCCACACTTCCACTTCCACACCAGGTGCTATTTTGGATTTAAGATCATTATCAGTAGGCATTAATACTTCATATGTCTGATAATTAGTTAAATCCATGAGCTGAACCATATCACCAAGAACAGCAGTGACTTGAGCAGGTTTTTTCTCAACAATGGGAACTTGTACTGTTGACCCTGCTGGTAAAGTCAATGTATGTTTTGACCCATCGAATAGGCTTATTCCCACAATTCTAACCTTCGCCGATCCATGTTTACCAGTTTTTGATTTTTCAACCTCAACCACTCTACAAGGTGTATCATCTATTATAACATATGAACCCTCTTTTATCGCTCCAGCCTCTTCTGGTCTGTAACTCAAACCCTTCACCGCATATTTATCATCGTGACTAAAATAAAAAGATTTAGTAGAAATATGTCAAGAAATCACGAAAAATCTAGCACCTAATACTTTGTCCAGGGCGAACTGTGTATCTTATTTCTCGTAACAGGATTTATCATAGAAGGATTCCACGGCGGATCAAAAACGATGTTAACTTTAATATCAGTAAAACCAAGTTTCTTGAGAGTATCCCTAACTTGCTTAAAAATTATGAAAGAAAAAGGGCATCTAGGCGTAGTGAGTGTCATCTTTACGATTACTTTACTGCCATCAATATTTATATCATAAATAATACCCAAATCCACAATATTAAGCCCTAATTCAGGATCAACAATACTCTTAAACGCTTCTAATATGTCTTCCTTAGATATTTGTGTAGCCATTATTCTCACATAAAGTTAGTACTTGCACATATTTAAATGCTTAAACTAAAAGATTAGCGCTATAATAATATCATTCATATTATTTCCAGTAGGACCAGTTATTACTAAATCATTAAGACTCTTGAAAAAGGTATACGTATCATTATTCTCTAAATACTTGGTGGGATCAAGACCTAATGCTAATCCTCTATCAATAGTATTGCCATCCACAATTGCACCAGCAGCATCAGTCACACCATCAATACCATCAGTACCGATCGAAGTAAGAATGACATTTTTCAAACCCCTAATACGAAAAGCAGCGCTTAAACACAATTCCTGATTCCTACCACCAATACCACTACCCTTAACAGTGACGGTAGTTTCACCACCAATAACTAAACCGAGAGGTTTCTCAAGTGACGTCTCACCCTTTGCCATTCCCCTCACTATATCACCTATTACGGAACCAACATAACGGGCTTCCCCCTCAATACTTGATGAGAGATAAATACCATGTATGCCTTTTCTCTCCAATACTTTAACGGCGACTCTACATGCATAACTGTTATCAGCGATTATAATATTATGAACATGCTCAAAAATTGGATCACCGTGTTTTGGCGTTTCAAGAAGCTCACCTTTAACACCTTTTAATAAAACATCTCTCACTTTTTCAGTAGTACTTTCCCATAAATTATATCGCTTTAACACATTGATGGCATCAGAGAATGTTGTTGGATCTGGTACAGTTGGACCAGATGCTATCACATCTAATGGATTTTCCACAACATCTGAAATGATAAGACTAAGAACATTTGCGGGATAGAGATAACGTGCAAGCTGTCCTCCCTTTATCTTTGACAAATGTTTACGAACAGTATTAAGTTCTCTTATGTTGGCTCCACGTAACATTAACGACTTGATCAAGTCACTTTTTTCTTCTAATGTGATACCGTCAACAGGCAGAGGCATTAATGCAGAACCACCACCTGAAATTAGTACAATGACAAGATCATTTTTATCTAATGATTTCAACAACTCTAACATCATTCTTACGCCATTAACACCATTCTGATCAGGAATTGGATGACGTGCCTCTATAACCTTAATACGCCTTAACGTAGAAATATTAGAACCGTAAGGAACGATTATTAGCCCATCACTAATTTTATCGCTAAGAATACTTTCGATTCCAAGCGCCATTCTTCCAACAGCTTTACCTCCTCCAATAACAAATATTCTTTTAACACTATGCAAGTCAAGTTCTACGTTATTAGCAATGAGTTTGCCATCAGAGATTTTTACAGAGCTTTTAATTAAGTTAGCAGGATCTATATAGTTTAGTGTTTCGTTTAACACATCTAATAATATTTTTCGCATCTTAGGGTAGTTCACAATTTAGTTTTGTCACTTTCGTAGATTAATAGTTATTGTTCTATAATTATATCAGTTTTAGAACACAAAAATATTAGGAAGGCATGTATAATGCTAATTAATATGTCAACCGCGATATTTCAAAATAAAATAGTGCTCGATATACTAGAGAAATATAAAGCCATCTGGTCAATAGAACATGCGTTAGGAGTATTAAAATGGGATGTTGAAACTTACATGCCAGAGTCAGGCGTTGAAGAACGAAGCATCTCAGTGAGCCAGCTAAATCTTCTTAAACAAAAATTAATTCTTGATCCTGATCTCATTTCCCTAGTAGATAAAGCAGACGAAATAAGCGATCTTAATGATTTTGAGCGTGGTGTCGTTAGGGTATTAAAGCGAACAATAAAAATTTACAAGAGCATACCACCGAAACTGTTAGAAGAATTTTCAAGAGTTACTCAAGAGTCAGTGGTCATATGGAGAAACGCTAGGGCAAAAAATGAATTTAAAATATTTCAACCATATTTAGAAAAAATAGTTACAATATCAAGAGAAATCGCCGAATATTTAGGTTATAAAGAGCATCCTTATGACGCATTATTAGACCTTTATGAAGAAGGATTAACAAGCAGAGAAGTATCTTCAATATTTAATTCAATAGTCCCTACAACAAAAAAAGTTCTAGAGAATGTAATAGAAAGAGGAAACTATCCACAAAAACATCCATTAGAAGACATCACATATAATATTGACAACATGAGAAATGTTACAAAAGAAATAGCAACAATCTTAGGTTATGATCCTAAAAGGTTCAGGATTGACACGTCAACACATCCATTTACTATAGGCATCGGCATAAAAGATGTAAGAATAACAACTAGGTATGAAGGCAAGGATTTCAAGTCAGCATTATTTTCATTAATTCACGAATACGGCCATGCCTTATATCAACTCCAAAACGATGAAACATTCATAGTCACGCCGTTAGCAGGCGGCGCATCTTTAGGTATACACGAATCTCAGTCAAGATTCTGGGAAAATATAATAGGACGAAGTAAACAATTCTCTAAAGCCGTGTATCCGATATTAGCTAAACACCTTGACTTTCTTGCAAAATTTTCGGTCGACGACTTATACTTGTACTTTAATACAGTAAGACCCAGCCTCATAAGAGTAGATGCTGATGAGATAACGTATAATTTACACATACTTGTAAGATTTGAAATAGAAAGATTGCTCTTAAACGGTGAAATTAAAGTTTCTGACGTGTCAGAGTTATGGAATGAAAACATGGAAAAATACATAGGAATTAAACCTAAAACCTACTCCGAAGGAGTCTTGCAGGACATACATTGGAGCCAAGGTTCGGTAGGCTATTTTCCAACATACACGATAGGTAATATTGTGGCCGCACAGCTACGTGCGCACATGCTGAAAGATATCCCAGATCTTCACGATCAAATAACAAATCTTAAATTCATGAGTATTAAAGAATGGTTAAGAAATAAGATCCATAAATGGGGATCCACATATCCACCCAAAGATCTACTTAGAAAGGCAGTAGGAGAAGAGATAAATCCCCAATATTTCTTACAGTACTTAGAAGAGAAATATTCAAAACCATCCTACTCATTATAATATTTTTTATACAAGAAAAATGAACATAACATAAGCTTATAAAATACAACATTTTTCTGGTTACCATGAGCTACATATTTTCTCACAGAAAAGATTGCGATGGAATAATGAGCGCTGCAGTATACCTTAGAAATAATAAAGAAACTAAGATTTACTTCACTAATTACGGTGATGAAGAAGCATTAAGGATGATTAAAATAATGAAAGAGGCGTCACATATAAACGAAAATGGAAATATAATAATTTCAGACATTGGTATTAATAGGAGCACTAGTCCTATAATAATTGAAGAGTTAAAAGAGTTAAAACAAAAAGGATGGAATATAATTTGGGTAGATCACCATCAATGGCCTGATGATCTAAAACATGAGGTGTCAAAGTATGCAACGCTAATCATTGATACTACTAAATGTGCGACAGAAATCATGAACATAATTTTTTGCAATGATGAAATATGCAATATGCTAGCATCAATAGCCAGGGACTCTGACTTCCACCTAAACCTTTACACCATAACCGAACTACTAAAAGACATTATAGCATACTACAACTATCTCAAAAATGACGAATTACTTGTACAACTAACACATAAATTATCCCAAGGAATATTTTGGGATTATACAATGCAAAAAGAACGTGAAAAATACATAATAGAAAAGAAAGATGCGATAAAGAAGCTCTCATCTAATATAATAACAAGCACCATAAAAGGATACAAAATCGCTATAGGATTTGCGCATGATCTCTTAGCATCATCAGATGCGCTAGATGTCATCGATCAAAAGACAAATGCGGACATAAGCATTGTCGTACATGAGAAAGGAACACTAACCATAAAAAAGCGTGAAGGAACAAATATATTATGCAACAAAATTGCCGAATATTTCAATGGAGGAGGTCATAAATTCATAGCAGGAGGCAGATTACCTCTAGAAATCATCTCTAAAGATGATAAAAACACATGGCTACAATACATTCTAACCAAAATAGAAGAAGCCCTAACAGCAATGGGCACATCATGATCAAAAATATTTTAATCTCAACACTTCATTTCATAATATAATATAAATAGATCATTGTACAACATGTAAGAGCATTCTTTACATTTCACTTCAAAAATGAGGCCCTTAATTATAGACAAAAGTTGTTACTTTTCGCTAAAGAGAATTTCCTTGCAATAACGTTGAATTGCATATAAAAAATATTTAAATCACTTAAAAATAGCTAGAATAGGTAATTCTTTCGTTTGTCTATTCATCAAAAGGTGATCCTTATGCACATCATGATAATGAGAAACAGAGAAAAGGCTCTCAAAGCCGCTCTGACTGCTGGGCTACTTTCAATGATATTTGCTGTGATTGAACCATTAGTAATGATAATAATGGGCCATTCAAGTATAATCTTTGCAGATGCAATGCATAGTTTTTTAGATGCTGCGATGAGCTTTGCTACAGCACTATCAATCTATATAACATCTAAGAAAAGATTTTCCTCTAAATTTCCTTGGGGTCTTTATAAAATTGAAAACCTAGCATCATTATTTATAGTCTTTGTGACTATCTATTTTGTAATAATGATAATTATTCAGACAGTCTCAAACTTATCTAAAACACCGTTATATGCATTACCCTTATTATTAATCGGAGCATCAACATCATACAGCATGTATAAATATGAAATTAAGTGGGCTAAAAGATCAAGATCGTCATCACTTTTAACTGATGCTTTACATGCTAAAACTGATGCTTATATTACACTGGCAGCTTTTATAGGAATATTAGCAGAAATCATTACAAACATACTGGCATTACAATTAGTGATACTCTCCATGATAATACTTTACACAATTATGGATATAGTACGCATTTTGAAGGACTCTCTCCTATCACTTTTAGATGCAGCACCACCAAAAGAAAAAGTCATAGATATTATAAGAACAGTTGAAGAGATCTCTGGAGCAAAAGTGGCAAAAACAATGCTTAAAAGAGCGGGTTCATTCATCATGGGAACAATAATACTAGAAACTGACACATTAATAACACTTAGAGATGCACATAAAATAGTTATGAAAACAAAGAAAAAACTTTATTCAAAATATTCGGAAATAACAAACCTAATCATAGCAATTAAACCACTTAATAAATATAAAAATGAAAATTACATGATGACGTGATTTCATTACAAAAAACAATCATCAAGCAAAATCACATTAACATCTTATGTTTACATTATCAAAGATCATCTCTGATATATCGTGAATATTACGAAATACCTTTTATGAAAGTTATTTTAGGATTCTATAACCAAGAAACGTACGAAATACTAATTTTCTGAATATTCTGAAATTCACTCATAGTGCGTTATCTTATTTTTTCTTTATTATTAGAAAGATGCATACTAGGATGAGCACTAGAGCCAGCACTATTAAAAATTTGAGAAACCTGAAAATTAGTATGATAATTAGTAAGCCAATAGTCAGTTGTAAAATTCCAAACCCTATTTTGATGAATGATGCAGACCTAATCATTAATAATAAAACAAATATCATAATCAGTATAACTATTGTTGTGAGTGTTTCTAGTATTGAAAGCATCGAAGTGAGAAATTTCACCAGACTAATAAAATCATCGTTTAATTACAACCGAAGATTTCGCTTCTCTGGGTGAGGAGAAGATCAGTTAAAAGATCGTGAAGTGATGATCGTATAATAAAAAGGTGAGTTCCAAAAATATTTAAAACGCATGATATATATTTAATTATAATAAATAGGTTGGTTATTGTTGATGCAAACGGATATGTTGGTTGTCAATTATGCATGTTTGCATGTAATAGAAGGTTTGGAGTTAGAGGTTTAGCTAGAAGTTCACACAAGTTAGATCGGTTGGTAGTACAAATCTAATAAACTAGGAATATATGTACACTGTGGTTATTGCGCTGACTATTGTCCTCACGGTGTGCTTAGGATAGAGGTTATATCTGCGCGAGTCTTCCTACAAAAGTCCTGTAGATCGACCTAACTAGAAAAACATTCCATGTAGAAGATAGAAAAAGATTTGTTCGAAAACTATTTGGTGGCATTACATCAAAAATGTTATTGGAAGTTTGCATGTTTTTATATATTTTAAAAGTTTTTTGTGAATAGATACGATTGTTTTATATTGCTAGGCATGCTGTATAGTTATTGATATGAAAACAGTTAAAGGTGTAGTTGCTGGTAAACTAATCACACCAAAGGAAGAGGTGAATAACATTATTATAGAATTTGATGAGAAGATTATAATAGATATGAAACCATTTTCAGGTGAAGTTCCTGAATATTTTTTGGATGCAAAAAACATGATAGTTGTGCCAGGTTTTATTGATATTCACATTCATGGTACTGAAGGTTTTGATGCAACTAGAGACGGTTATTATGGTGTAAAAAATATGGCTAAAATATTACCTAAATATGGTGTTACAGGATTTATGCCTACTGCTATCTGTTCTCCGAAAGACCGTTTTCGTGAATTTATACAAGCAACATATGAGTTGTGGGGTTCAGGAAATGAAGGCGCAGAGGTTCTCGGAGCACACCTGGAAGGACCTTTTATAAACCCTATGAAAAAGGGTGCGCAACCAATAGAACATATCAGAAAGCCTGATCTAGATGAATTATATGAGTACATAAGCCTAAGAAAGGAGATGCCGCTTCGGCTCACTATCGCACCTGAATTAGAAGGAGCTCAAGAGTTAATTAGCGAGGCTGTTAAAAATGGTGTAATAATATCAATGGGTCATAGTGATGCAACATTTAATGAAGCAAAGGGAGGTTTTAATGCTGGTGCTAAACTTATTACGCATCTTTTTAATGCAATGAGGGATTTTCATCATAGAGAACCAGGTTTACCAGGATTTGCATTAACTAATGATGAGATTTATGTAGAAATGATTGCGGACTTTATACACATTCATCCAGAAATTTTAAAACTAATTGTGAAAGCAAAACCTTTAGATAAAATAGCTCTAGTAACAGATGCCATAGAGGCTGCTGGATTACCTGATGGTAAATATCAGCTCGGTTCATATTCAATAATAGTAATGAATAAAAAAGCAACGCTTCCAGATGGAACAATAGCTGGTAGCACACTCGTTATGAATAATGCAATAAAAAACATGGTAAAAATAGGATTGCCACTGAAATATAGCATCCTCATGGCAACATTAGTGCCAGCTGATATTCTTAAAAAACCAAGTATGGGTAGAATAGAACCAGGTAAGGAAGCAAATTTAGTAGTACTTGATAGTGATCTAAATGTAAGATTTACAATAATTCGTGGTAAAATCGTTTGGTACCAATGAAGCTTAAAATTTAATGAACATCTTTTATTAAAGATGATAACACTTTAATACCTTTCTTGATATCCTCCTCGTTAGATAAGCTTATGCTCAACCTAGCAGTATCAGAATGCCTGCCATTAATAAAGAATCGACGAGCAGGAACATAAACAACGCCACGATCAATAGCTTTAGGTAATAATCCTTCCATATCAACCCCAATGACTTTAACTAAAAGAAAGAAACCATTAGCAGAATTAGTCCAACTAACATTGCTAGGCATATAATTTTCTAATGATTCGTACATGATGCGCATTTTAGATTTATAATGGTTAGTTAATTTTGGAATCAACTTACTTATCAAACCTGAACGTAAGGCTTCAACAACAATATATTGGGTAAGCGTTGAAACAGCAAAATCAAGCTGCTCAAGAAGCATCAATCTATCTAAGATTGATTTAGAACCATATATCCATCCAATACGTAGACCAGGTGCTAAAACTTTACTAAAACTACCAACATATAACACTCTACCCTCATCATCAAATTTTTTGAGCGGAGGAGGAGCATCGGCAGCAATAGGCCTGTATGGATCATCTTCAATAACAAGAAGATCATACTGTGAAATTACCTCCATAAGCTCTTTTCTACGTTCAATACTCATAGTTATTCCAGTAGGATTATGGCAAGTAGGTATAACGTACAATATTCCACAATTAATTTTGTTACTACTAAGGAAATTCCTAAGCTCATCAATATCTAAACCTTCATCATCGAGAGAAACGCCAATTACTGATGCACCATGAAACCTAAATGGAGCTAATGTTTCGTAAAATGTAGGATTCTCAACTATAACAACATCGTTCTTCTCTACAAGAAGATCTGCGATTAGCCTAAAAGCATGTTGAGCACCACTAGTTATTACAACATCTTCATCATCTCTTATCCTGATACTAAAATCACTCATATACTTCTTAATTTCAATCTTCAGTTCATTTTGTCCTCCAGCATTAGGATATGTCAGCGCATTAAAACCTCTCTCATCTAATACCTTAACAGCAATACTTTTTAACTCGTTAACAGGAACAACTCTTGGATCTGGACTACCACTAGCCAAGTTTATAACACCATGCTTTATAGCGATCTTGGTAGCTTCCTCAACAGGAGATAACTCTACACGAGATCCTCGTTCAGAGATCTTTATCTTCATAATATTAACACAAAACATAATAATAAACACAGTGATAAATAAACATTTTCCTGTCGAAGGAGCATTAAGCAGAGTATCTGTAGGTATGTTAAAAATCTTCTTTGCTGTTTGTTTCTTGTATTCATCTAAAAAGAACTTTCATATTAAAATAAGCTCAATGAACGCAACAGAGCACACGATGGTAACACACATTAAAAGGTATGTAACTATGAGATTCTAAAGAAACCTTACTCTTCCAAGGATAAGTTTTGTCATAAAAAGTTATATGTCTCTAATTTTATTAGTGTTGTTGTATCTGAAAGCTGTTTCTTAAGGAGGATCAGAGGAGAAATGGATTCACGAATAAGAGAGGCCATAAAGAGTTATAATAAGTATAGGGCTCCTGAATCTAAAGCTAGAATACTTAAGATAGAAGATAACAAACTAATTGTGAAATTCACAGGTAGTTTTTGTGAAACCTGTGGTGTTAATTCATGGATTGAAGATTTAAAGTATGAAATAGAAAATTTTAATATAGATGTAGAGCTTGAAAAAATAATTGAGCCCAGAAAAGAATCCGAGTACCGAGTTGCAATTTTTAAAATAAAATTGTGAACATTTTTATTTAGGTTAATATATAAAAACTAATTCAAAGCGCAAATTTATTATATGGTTAATTGAATTAGGATAATTTCTATTAACTAAGGGTTTTTTCTTTTAGGACATATTCATGTGCTTTAAGGATTTTTTGAACATTTTCTAGTGGATTTTGTGAAAGTGTTATTGATCTGCCTATTATTTCGAAATCTGCGCCTGCTTTTAGTGCTGATCCGAAGTGCGCTCCTTGTGCTCCTACTCCCGGAGATATAATGAGTGCATTAGGAATTTTGGATCTGAGTTTTTTTATTATTTCTGGATATGTTGCTGGTGCCACAAAATTAAATATTCCGCTTGAGATTGATATATTTATAAGTATTTCTGTGTTTGAATTAATTAAATGTGCATCTTTATGGCTCATGCCTACTAGAGCAAAAACTGGCAAAATTTTTGTAACAGACTTTAATGACTCAGAACCTACAAATGTATGTGCGATTACTGCATCAAATCCAATCTCTTTTACAATTTTAGTTGTACTTTCATTAGTTTCAGGTATATCAGCTATCTTTAGATCAGCTATGAACACAACGTCATTCTTATATTTTGCTATGATACTTTTCATAGTATTTGCTCCTACACTGATTAATAATGGAAGGCCAATTTTTACACAGACAAAGTATCTTAATAAATTATTGAGAAGATTGAGAGATTCGGCTTTATCTAGCGCAAGTATTATTCTGCTAGATTTTAACTCTGATAATTTGAACATTCTCTCTCTTATTTCATTGTTCAACATAACTCCCCCATTCTTGAATTAAAATTTAAATATTATTAATTTATATGTAGGGTTGGGCTTTGTGGAAGTAAACCTTGAAGTGAATTTAGCTGGTCTTAAATTGAAAAATCCAATTATCCTTGCCTCTGGAATTATGGGATCTTCAGGATCGTTATTAAAGAGGGTTGCAAACGCTGGTGTTGGAGCTGTTGTTACAAAAACGCTTACTGCAGAACGTAGAGAGGGCTATGTTCCGCCCATAATTTATTCAACACGATGCTATACTCTTAATGCTGTTGGTTTGGCAAATCCAGGCATTAAGAATTTTAAAAATGATATCCAAGAAACGAAAGAATGTGGAATCCCAATTATAGTAAGTTTAGCGGGATCATCACCTGAGGAATTTGCATGGATGTCAGGTCTGGCACAAGATTATGGTGCAGATGCAATTGAACTAAACTTGTCATGCCCTCATGTTAAAGGTCTCGGAACAGAATTAGGTGATGATCCTATCATGGTTGAAGAAGTAGTTCGTTCCGTTAAAAGGAATGTTAAAATACCAGTTTTCTCAAAACTTACACCCAATACTTCAGATATATTAATTCAAGGAAGAGCATCAATTAAAGGTGGAGCTGACGGGCTAGTAGCTGTAAATACTTTAAGAGGCATGTCCATAGATGTTGAATTAAAAGCACCAGTACTCAGCAACATTTATGGTGGTGTTTCAGGAAAAGCGCTACATCCAATTGCTGTATATTCAGTCTATAAACTAAGCAGTAACTTCAATGTTCCAATAATAGGAGTTGGAGGTATTGAAACTTGGAAAGATGCTATAGAGTTTATACTTGCTGGTGCTATAGCTGTGCAAATAGGCACAGTATTAATATCAAAAGAACCTGAAATAGTAGTTCACAGATTAATTAAGGGTATTATAAATTATATGAAAAGACATGGATTTACTAACATAAAAAATATGAGTGGATTAATAATTAAAAAATCAAGTTAATCACTACTCACTGCTTGTATTTTACTTTCTAATGTTACCTCTTTATCCCGTCGGTCATCAATTCTTATTTCTGTGACTATACGCTTTATTCCCATCCTATAAAGTTCTTCATGAATTTCGTTGATTATCGATGCCAGCTCATTGAAATCTTTTACTTCTATACTCGTTGAGAAAGGTCCTATTATGAATTTTATGTTTCTTTGCTTTAATATATTTATAGCAATTTTTATATATTCAGATACGGATGTAGAGCACGTTCCAATAGGTGAAACATGAATATCTGCTAATAGCATTTTTTATCACAATAACATCATGCAAACCACACATTTATTCTTCATCTTTATTGTCTATGAGACTCTCTTCATCTAAAGTTAGACAGTAATTTCTGAAAAACTTTATAAGTGTTTGTTCCTAGTTTTTAACAACTAATACAGGTCTTGCTTCCATAAGGAATGAGCGACAGGCTTAACGTTCGATGCATCATCCTCACCTTTGCGAAGCCCAAAGACGTGAGCAATATAAGTAAGGAATGAAAATCCATGAACCTCACAGCTGTAAAGCTTATCGTTCATTAATAAAATCACAAATGGATCAGCAAAAATTTAAGAACCATTATCATCTTAAATCTAGAACATGTTTACCTCTTGTTAAAAAGATTTCACCATCCTCATAGGCTAATAAGCCACGTAAAAATACTTTAGTGGGCCAACCTGTTAATAACCAACCCTCGAAAGGCGTATATTTTGCTTTACTTATGAAATCTGATGCTTTCACAGGCTTCCATGTTTTAAGATTTACTACTGTCAGATCGGCATAAAAACCCTCGTTTATGATGCCCTTCTGTATACCTAAGTATCTTGCAGGGTTTATACACATTGTCTTTATAACTTGACTTAACGGTATCAGGTCTTTGATCCATTGAGTTATCATGAGTGGAAGAGAAATTTCAAGACCAGGAAATCCTGGTGCTGGATTCTCTGAGAGTTTTTCAGATATTAAATGGGGTGCATGATCAGTTGCAATAAAATCTATAAAACCTGAAATTAATGCATCATATAGCGCCTTTTTATCATTAATTGAAGATATGGGTGGCCTGCAATATTTCATTCCATTTGGCATATTTTGGAGTTCCTCATAAGAAAGAAGTAAATGGTGTGGTGTAACTTCTATAAGAGTATTTTTATCTTTATTATGACTTATTATTTTTAATGATCCTTCCCTTGAAACATGTACAAACCTTAAACTCAACATTCTTGGTTTATTAGATAAAACATAATTAACTGCTAATGGCTCGTCACCAACTTTAAATTCTGCATGTACTGCAACTTTTAGATTTAACTGTAGAGCGGAATAAAATATTTCATGTATTCTGTGAAGATCATTTGGATATACTTTGATTGCAATAATTTTTTTCGCGACTTTTGCAAGTTCTGAAAGATCGTTTGGAACACCAAAGTGGACACCAAAATCGACTCTAGATCTAGCGTGAAGCATTTCTAATCGTTGTTCCAACTTTTCAGAAGTATTTATTGGTGGTAATGTATTAGGCATTTCCACAATCGTAGTGCATCCTCCTTTTAATGCAGCCTTAGTACCACTTTCTATATCCTCTTTATAACTTTGTTCCCAATCTCTTAAATGAACGTGTAAATCAATTGTAGCAGGAATTATTAATTCTTCATTTTTTAATATTAATGTTTTTATATTACGCTCTTCTTTTTTACTTACTTTTATAATCTTGTCATCTTTGATTCGAATGACTGCATTATCAATAATGGCATTATTTATGAATGCTTTTCCTATTATTTGATATTCATCTCTTAAGCCAACCATTTTATACCACTTAGTTGATCTTTATTAAATACAGGTCCATCAGTGCATACTCTATATCCTTTTGGTTCTAATACGCATGATCCACAAAAACCTAATGAACATTTTATTATTCGTGACATTGAAGCCTCAAGCATAACATTATATTTAACAGCCAGCTCGTACATGGTTTTTATCATAGGTTCAGGACCACATGTAAGTATCATATCGATCTTTTCTTTTTTAAGTAGATCATTCGCAAGTTGTGTAACGAACCCTTTAAACCCTAAAGAACCATCATCTGTTGCAACGAAGACCTTCACTGAATAAAGTTTTGCCTCATCAATAAGAAATAATTCATCTGAAGTGTGAGCTCCAATAAGGTATGTAATATCCTTAGCTATTGGTTTAAGTTTATTTAATGCGAAAAATATCGGAGGTGTGCCAGAGCCACCGGCAACTAGCATGTAGGATAAATTTGATCTAAGTGTAAAAGAATTTCCGTAAGGTCCTCTTATGCCAACTTTTTCTCCATTTTTTAGGTTTATAAGCTTCTTAGTTAAGGGACCAACTGCCTCAATTATTAATGATATTTTTGTGCTTTCATGACTATACACACTAAACGGTGCTTCTTTAATTCCTGGTAACCAAACCATCACATAATTACCTGGTTGTGATTGTTTGATTGGGTATTTTAGCTTGAAAGTAAGCTTTGAAACAGTACGAGTTAAAGGTTGATTTTCTATAACTGTGGCAGATACATATCCCAAAACCTTCACCTAATGAGCTGTTTTATGATATCATCTTCATTCATTAATCTTCCGCAGTATTCGCATTGAACCACTAACAATTTTTTGGATATTACTACAAAACTTGCAATAACAGGTTCACGATCCTTTCTTGTTATACAATTTGGATTTTGACATGATAATATACCTACTATCTTATCCGGTAAACTGACACGTTTTTTATCTACAACATCATAATTCCTTATTATATTTATTGTAGCTGTAGGTGCTATCAATGCTAACTTATTGACCTGATTTGATTCAAGTTCTAATCCCTCAACTTTTACAATATCTTTTTTCCCAAACTTTTTACTCGGAACATTCATCACTAATGAAATGATAAACCCTTCCTTACCTGTTAAATTTAATAGTCTGAGAACATCTAGAGCTCTTCCCGCAGGAACGTGATCAATTACTGTTCCATCTTTTATTTTACTTACTTTCATTTCGCTTATTTCAGACACTTTTATCAACCTCCATAATTAGCATGAGCAATGCCATTCTAAGAGGCACACCATAAGATGCCTCCTTGAAATAAACTGCATACTTAGTTGTATCGACTTCATATGGTATTTCATCAACCCTAGGTAATGGATGCATTACTATAAGAGAATCCTTCGCTTTACTCAACAACTTAAGATTAATCTGATAAGTGCCCTTAACACGTTCATATTCTGCTGGATCAGGAAAACGCTCTTTTTGAATTCTGGTCACGTAAAGAACATCAAGCTCGCCTATTACATCATTAATATTCTCAGTATAATGTAATTCTACATTAAACCTCTTCAATGTAAAGAGAACATCATCTCGTGGCATTAATTCCTTTGGAGCAATTAACCAAAGCCTTTTCACACCAAAAATGCTCGTCCCGTACATAAATGATGTGGCAGCCCGACCATATTTAAGGTCACCTAAAATACCTATTGATAAATTATGCAAATCACTCTTAATCTTTTTTATAGTATATATATCGATCATTGCCTGAGTAGGATGATGTTGTGTACCATCTCCTCCATTTATTACCGGGTGTTCACAGATCTCTGCTGCTAGCTTTGCTGCACCCTCTAACGGGCTCCTCATTATAATTACATCCGCATAACTATCAAGCATCCTCATAGTATCTGCAAAACTCTCTCCCTTAGCTAATGATGAGACTGATGGTTCTAGCGTGATAACAGATGCGCCTAATTTATATGCAGCTGTTTCAAAACTTAGCCTAGTCCTTGTGCTAGGCTCAAAAAATGCAGTGGCAACTATCTTTCCATCCAGAGGCTTCCTTATGTCTAATTTTCCTTCTATTATTTTATCAGTTAAAGAGAAAAGACGTTCAAGCTCATCTTTATTAAAATCCAGTATTGAAACGACGTCTCTCTTTGCCCAACATCCCATTATTACTTCACCACAAACCCTCTTTTTAAACCAAAACTTAATATATCATCTAAGGAAAGAACACTCTTAAGCTCAACATTAGCATCCAATAACACTTTTTTTGCGCCCTCATTCCTATCAACAATTACTAATGCATAAAGAACAGATCCACCGTGATTTCTTACTACACTCACAGCGTTCAAAAGACTCCTACCAGTAGTGGCAACATCATCAATAATCAAGCATTTCATATTATTAACGCGTCCTTCAATAAGATGTTCAGTTCCATGTTCTTTTTTACTCTCACGAACATACGATAATGGTTTACGTTCCTCATAAGCTAATAAAGATGCCCACGGTAGCCCACCAGTAGCCACCCCTACAACAATATCATAATCTAAAGTTTTTACAACATGCATCATCATCCTTACAATAATCTCTCGTAGCTTAACATAGGATAACGCATTTCTTAAATCTATATAGACGTTACTTTCCTTTCCAGAAGAAAGTTTAAATTTACCAAACTTTACAGAATTTGTCTCATACATTAAAGCAATCAAACCTTCGCTTGTCAAGTCAGCTAACACAAAGCCCACACTTAAGTAGTTTTTAAAACAATTAAACTTTACGCACACATAAAAAGCAAAATATTTAAAAATCACATGACACATGAAGGTCAATAGTAGGCATGATTTTATGAAAATATTATAGATAAAAAAATAAGAGAACTGATTAATTCATGGACTTACTACAAATTGTCCATTCATAGTATCAGTGTGATAGGAGCATATCCATTTGTACGTACCTGGTTGGTTAACTTTAAAGGTTACTGTTGCTGTTTGCCCCTGCGCAGTTATATCACTAGATTGCACATTGAGCTGATTTATGACATAGTTGTGAATAACGTTCTCGTTATCTATGATCTTTATTTGTACACAATCTCCAACCTTTGCATAAAGTGTTGGATTTGGATGTTTATAATTAGTATCATTTTGGAAGAAGTATTGATTATTGTAAGCCACCAAGACATAGCTAACGTTTGGTGTACATGCACTGCTCGTTCCGCCGCCTCCACTACTGAAAAGACCACCACTGATAAATATGTACGCCAAGGCACCTGCTGCAACTATCACTATTAAACCAGCAATTAAGTATATTGTCTTCATGATTAATCAAGAGAATAAACGAGCACATTAATATAAGTTTATTTGGTTTATTTGAAAACTTAATGTTAAAAAAGTTTGCTGTTCACGATCTTATTAGCTTTAGTGCACTAAATAAGTCAAGAAAAACATTCTTTGTGTTCTACCATCTGATAATATTTTTTGTGCAATAGTATAAAAATTATTAATATGTATATTAAGTTTTATAATGAATGTTTGTTATTCTTAATACTGAAAATTATTGTATTGTAAAATTTTCGAACAATAACTTTTTGTATAAGATTCTATATTTTAATAATGTTAAAAGGAGTGATGTTTGGAATGAGCGCAGAGAAAAATAAGACAACTACAGAAGTTTTTGGCCAAGATTGGGTATTTGAGTGGGTGTTAGAGACTGCAAGAATAATAGGCTTATTGGATGATAGAGCAATGAAAATTGTTGAGCATATTTCGAAGGCGAATACTACGAACATATCTGAGATTGCAAAGCACACGTCTATTCCCATAGCCTCAGCTCATAATGTAATTAACAAGCTAACAGAGAGCAAGTTCATAAAAATTTCTGCATACATAAATCCATATCCACTTGGATTAAGACCGTTTTCTGTAATATTAACGGAGAATAAGATCGGTGGATCACAAAAAGTACTTAGTGCGCTTGAGGATTATTGCACATACGTGAGCAAGGGTTGGAGTGACGGACCTCAAATATACGCACAGGTAATGGTTCCTATAGGTCATGAGAATTTTCTTACTGAAATATTTGATGAGGCCATAAGGCAAGGTCTTTTAAGCAAGTATGAAGCATTTCCTACAACACCAGAGCTTGTTGTTCCAATATCTTTTGAGAACTATAACAAACTCACTAAGTCGTGGGAATTAAATTGGAGCGATCTATTTAGTAAATTTGATAGCGTTTCTGGAGAACTGGATGATATTTTACGAGGAGGTGGGTTTATTAGAATATGGCTTGATGATGTTGATACAGCAATGTTAAAAAAGTTTGAGGTTGATGCATTTGTAAGTTTAGGAGATATTCACAGAGAAATGAAAGGACTGAGCTTTCAAGGGATTTATTATCATTATATACATCATATAGAAAAGAAAAAGGTGATAACCAACCTTAAAGTTCATCTTGAATTGTACCCAAGCATGTTAAGGGGTAAGATAGCTACTGTTCATACAATACTTATTGCACAACCTAAAGATACAACAGCTCTAGCAAAATTAGTTAATACACTAAAAATGGCATCTCCATTCACCAAAAGCATAGTTAAAGTTCTTAATGCAAATACCATGATTGCGCAATTTTACTTTCCGGTCGTTGAACTTTTCTCATTAGCACAAGCACTTGATAAGTTAAGAGAAACAGGGTCGCTGTTAACATACAGACTCTTAGTATTAAATACAGAAACAATAAAACATAAAGGGTTACCTTACGACAAATTTGATCAGAAGTCTGAAGAATGGGTCTGGAATCAGGATGAAAAATTAATGAAAATAAGGGGAGTAATTTAAATTAGATCTAATGAAAAATCAGATAAAGATATTTTAATGTAAACCTATTTTTATCTGATGCACTATGTCTGTAATCCTTTCATCTAGTAATATAAAGAGTCATATTATAAAATTAAACAAAGGTGAGGACATAATTGAGCAAATTAAAGAAATTGCACGTAAACTGAACATTAAAGCAGGATTTTTCTTTGGAATAGGAGCATTTGAAGAACTTCGTATTGCATTTTATGATCAAAAGAAGAAAAAGTATGAAGAAAACATTTTTACAGAGGAATTAGAAATGACAAGTATTATAGGCAATATAAGTATTGATGAAAATGATGTGTTTATTCATTGTCATGTGAATGCCGGCGATAGAAACAGTATCATAGTAGGAGGTCATGTTTTACCAGGAAGCAAAGTATTTGCAGGAGAGCTTTTCCTTATTGAAATCAGCGGTGAGGAACTTATAAGAATACATGATAATGCTACAGGTTTGAAATTACTTTCCAAAAAGGAATCATAAAACAATCAAAATTTATCCATTAAAAAACTAGTATACAAAGTTTAAAGTATTTGTGATTATCAAATCGATGTTAGGTTCTTCTGAAATTTTCTTATATATAGTTTTTAAATGAATGGAATAAACAGAAATATAATATAAAACAAAACAATATTAGGAAGACTATTATGAAATTGTTGTGTTAAAAAGATGTTAAAAGGAAATGTACAAATAACTGAAACTGAAAACGTTATTATGCTTTATATTGCAGTCTTAATAACTAGAATAGGTTACGGATTGTTAATTATTACTTTTCCCGCTTATATTCATTATGCATCTGGAAAGGTTGTTGGAACATCTTTAGCATTATATCCTATTTTTGAGGCTATATCGGCAACATTTATCGGTAGTTATTCAGATAGGAAGGGAAGAAAAAACGTATTCTTAATTGGTTTATTATCATCAGGCATTTTCATGTCATTAATAAGCATTACTACAAACATTTACATTATTTCATTCATGCATGCATTGATGGGAATTTCTGCTTCTGCTGTTACTGTTTCAACATTAACCATGCTAACTGACTTAACTGTAATAGAAAATAGAGGAACAGGTATGGGAGCATTCGATTTCTTTAACATTATAGGTTACGCGTTAGGAATCTTATTATCGTCATGGTTAATTAGTATTTTTTATCATAAATTACATTATGTTTTTCTTGTAGCTGGAACACTCTTTTTTGCAACAACCATGCTATCATTATTTCTAAAGGAGCCACATCACAAATTTAGTGAACATTTTCACGCAAACCCTTTCACTGCATTAGATAAAAATGCCAAATCAATGTTACCGTTATGGTTTGCAGTAACGTTTTTACTTGGAATAGTGTTTTTCTCACCAAAAGCATTGGCAACATTTGGGATAAGACCTAGTGAAACAGGCATACTACTCTTTATCGGTGCAATAATGCTCGGAATTGGTTCTGTATTTTTTGGAATGCTTTCTGATAGAATTGGTAGAGAGAAAACAATATTAATAGGTACAATTGGTATAATAGGTGTTTTAGGATCGTTAATATATTTAATTGAAAAACAGAAAAGAATTAGCGAAAATCTTTTGATTAATATTATAGAAATTATCAGAAGAGACATATCGTTCGCGATAATAGCAGGTATCTCTATATTTATGATGACAGCTATAGTCCCATCAATTTTAGCATATACAGGTGATAAAGCACATATCGATCGTAGAGGTTCAGCCATGGGGTTATATAGCACAATGCTTAGTATTGGTGTAGCATCAGGAAACCTAATAGCAGGATTCGCATTCGATTTAGGAGGACCATCTGCAATCTTTAGAATAGCTATGATTATCTTTGTTATAATGTCATTGCTAACAGTAGCATTAAAATATCTGGCCTCCTCATCTTGAAAGAAAATTCCCTTTTACAATTTAACCATTCTAGACATCTTCTTCTAATAGAACCTTATATCTATCTCTAGGACTCTGTGCCTTCTTTTGCTGCAAGCAGTTGCTCACAATATAGTTAGATAGGTTTAACAAAGCCCCACTTATTTAATGCTCGCTGAAGTTCTTTATGATCTTTTGCATATTCCTCAATAGGTATTCCTTTAATTGCGGCTTCTATTGCTTCTCTCACAGCCCTTCCTCCTGATCGCGGGCCATCAGGATGACCCATAACTCCACCCCCAACTTGTATTATTATATCTTTACCAAGATTTTCTAAAACTATAGGAAGCGTACCTGGATGAAGCCCGCCTGATGAAGTTGGAAATACTGATCTTAACCCGTACCATGGTTGTTCTAAATGAAATATGTCGTTATTCAATGGTTTGTACGTATGTTCTCTGAGCAAGTTGCAAACATTCATTACATCAGTAGTTTTCGCCTCAAGTTTCCCTACACCTGGTGTACCAACATGTATATGATCTACACCGATTAGCCTAGCAAGTTTAGCTAAAACAAACATAGATAAACCATGAAATGGATTACGTGTGAACGCAGCATGAAAAGCTCTGTGCGCATGTATCGCAAGATTGTACTCCTCTGCTAATTCTTTAACAGCCTGAACAGCTGCCCATCCTATAATCACAAAATCTATCATGATGAATTCATTACCATAATCTGCAACAAGCTTAATTCTTTTGCTCATCTCATTCATTTCGGCAGTAACATTAATCAGATATCCTTTTCTTTCACCACTTTCTTTTTCAACACTATCAATAACTTTCATCACAGCATTTAATCTATCGGAAAATCTAATAAACTTCTGATTCGACAAATTCTCATCATCCTTTAACAAATCTATACCTCCAGAAAGTATTTCATACGCAGTACTAGCGTACTCACTAGTATCCATTCCTACCTTAGGCTTAGGGACTGTAGCAAGTAATGGCCTATCATATATTTTTAGAGAATCTCTAACACCATTAACACCTTTTATAGGCCCATCAAAATATTTTATATAAGCTTCTGGAAGATAAATATCTTCTAACCTTAATCCCTTTATAGCTTTCATACCAAAAATATTTCCAGCAATAGAGCTAATAAGTTGAGGAACATTACGTTCTTCGAATAAATCTAAAGGATAAGCAACCTTAACTAAATAACTTCCATCATCTAAACTAATAATCTCATAACCTTTAGCCATCAACTCACGAATCCTAGAAGGTAGTGAATAAAGTGTAGTCCACGTTCCAACACTAGATTCCGACGCAACACGACCAACAGCATCCTCTATACTTATTCCTTCCGATGGTGTGATTCTGAATACTGCAATAATTTCATCATTCCTAGGTTTGTATTCTTTCTTCACAAAATCAAGATACCACTCAAAATCTTCCTCTTCCTCACTAGTTCTATCCAAGGCTAACACCAAGTATCTATAAAAATAACTTAAATCTAAATCTATCTTACCTCACTTTTCAGAAGCAAAAACTGCGCTACTAGCTCTTGAATTCATCTTAGCGCGTTAAACTAATTTTAAAATTGTTTCATAATAAAGATAACTAAAATAATATTCTTCGTCAGTCCGAACCTTTTGTGTTATTCAGGAACGTATATGCATGCAGGATCCTCGTCTAATGGGTCTTTATATGTTGCGTATGCGCGAGCTCTAGAACCCCCGCATATATCTTTGAATTCACAAACACCACAGCGTCCTTTAAAATTAGCTGCTCTGATGTCTTTGAGTATTTGATTATTTCTATAAATATCCACGATACTTTTTGTACGTATGTTGCCTAATGGCAATGGAAGAAATCCGCTTGGGTAAACATCACCGTTATATGCAACAAATATTATTCCTTTCCCATCACGTGTTCCAACGGTGTGGACTTTCACTTCTGATGTAGGTGTTCCTAATAATTCTTTTAATTTGTTGGAAAGTTGATAGTATAGTTTGCTTGGAGCATATTTTGTTTGAGGAATGTTATTTTTACGCCATGTAACAACTCTTCTGAAAAATGGTGCTTCAACTGTTCTGATTGTAAAACCATACATGGATGCATCGTAAAGGAAATGCATGACATCTTCATATTCTATAGGTGTTATTTCTTCGACATTGATTCCTCTTCCGACTTTTATTAAAAAGAATACTTCCCATATAGAGGCACCTAAGTTCTTTACTATAGAAGCTATATAGGGCAATTCTAGCACATTCTCTTTCATTACTGCAGTGTTAATCTGGACTGTTACACCTTCTGATACTATCGTGCGAATTGTATCTATTGTTATATTAAAATGACCTTGAATTCCTCTAATTGACTCATGTGTTTTTGGTGTGGCTCCATCAAGACTTATAGAAATTGTCTTCACACCCATTTCTTTAATCTTTCTAATTGATTCGCGAGTTAATTTTGGTGTAACACTTGGTGCAAGACTTACAGGTATGTTAAGTGAGCTTGCATATTCCATTAAATCATATATATCAATTCTCATTAAAGGATCACCACCAGTTATTATTAAGACTGGATATGGTTTTCCAAATTGGGTCAGGCTTTCTATAAACTTATATCCTTCCTCAGTTGTTAATTCACCAGGTAAAGCGCTCTTAATAGCTTCGGCTCTGCAATGTTTACATGCAAGTAAACAAGCCTTTGTAGACTCCCAAAAAACAAGTATGGGTCGTTCATCATAATTAATTCTCTTTACTGGAACTTGGTAGCTCTTACTGTTTTCGTGCATGGTTATTGTTCTCTTGCTGTCGTTCAGCAAATTCAACACCAAAAATGAACAATGTTAATCAATAAAAAATTAATGCAACCTAGAGTTATTACTGAGAGTTCTAAAATGTTTAATTATGAAAATGTCTATTAAAATAGAGAGTTAAATTGATCCCTATAACTGTAATGGTTACTGAACGAGGAACTACATCATTTAAAATAAAAGGAAATTATGGAAAAGGAAGACCAAGCACTTTTAGCGACATTTATAAACCAGTTATCTCATGGAACATTACAAGACGATGTAACTTGAAATGCTTGCATTGTTATATTAATGCAATTACAGGACCGTTAGTTGATGATCTTACACGAGAAGAGGCACTAAATACTGTTGATCAGATGAAAGAACTGGGTGTGCCATTAATAATAATGAGCGGAGGGGAACCTCTCATTAGGAAAGACTTTTTTGATATATCTGAATATGCTTCGTCGCTCGGTTTACGGTTAGTATTGAGTACTAATGGTACCTTGATAACACCTGAAATTGCCTCTAGATTGCGCGATCTAGGATTTATTTATATAGGTATAAGCTTAGATAGTCCAATAGAAGAATGGCACGATCAATTTAGAGGCGTAAAAGGGGGATATCAATCAACAATCAATGGCATAAAAAATGCTATACATGCTGGTCTTTCAGTAGGATTAAGATTAACGGTAACTAGATTTAATATTAATGATGTGAAATCTTACATTGATCTTGCTTTGCGATTAGGAGTGCCTCGGGTTACATTTTATCATCTTTCATCTGCAGGAAGAGCAAAGTCATTGAAAGACTGGTATATTACTCCTTCGCAATACTTTGATTTCATGGATTATTTAATAAATATTTCTAGAAAATATGCAGGCAAACTTGAGATTGAAACTACCATGGCACCTTTTGATGGAATCTATGTTGCTCATAAGATAGCTAAAGACCAAAAAGATTTTAAGGAATTATTAGAAGTTGTACGAGCCCAAGGAGGTTGTGGACGAAAAATCATATCAATATTTCCAGATGGTTCTGTTCATCCATGCCAATTCGTAGATTTTATAACATTAGGAAATGTTAAACATAAAACACTCAAAGATATATTAAAAGAAAGTTCTTATCTACTCAAACCATTCATAGAACCAGATTTAACAGGTTCAAAATGTTCTTCCTGCCCATTTAGAAACATCTGTAATGGTGGAGACAGAATACGTGCGTATTATTTAACAGGGGACATTAACGGTGATGACCCGCAATGTTTCCTAAACACTAAAAATATATGGGCACAATGGTATAAAAAATAACCACTCTTACTAAGAGTTAAGTATTTACAATTTCAGAGTAAAGAGATATCAATGATGTGCCTAAAAATATTTACTATGCGCGAATTATGAAAAAATAAAACCATAAAGAATTTTCAAGAAATGACTATTACGATTTTTGAGAAGAAAAATACTCATAGATTAATTGTTCAGGTGTATAATATAGATTTTTATCCTGTTCACCATTAAGTATCGAATTCTTTAATTGATCAATCTTAGTTAAGAATTCTTCTGGGGTTATTATTATGCTTTCACTGAGTGGGTAATCGGTCCCATGTATGAATATATATGTAGTTATTTTCCATATTTCAACCCAAGGTCTTCCACCTTTTATATGGACTTCATCTATTTCTTTCAGAACCCTCTCCTTAATTCTATCAACGATTATTATGAACGCTTTCCGTCGCGAAAATAACATCCTTTCATTAAGATTAATATTATCAAAACTTTTGCTTATATCTTGTAGTCTTAATGACAACTCACTTACTTTGGTTATGAGTGATTCTATCCTATTGTCCAATTGTGCTCTCTCCTACTATTGCCTCTAGAAGTTTGTCCAGTGATTTTATAAATTCATTAATCGACGCAATCTTGCTTGGGTCCCTTTCCTGATGCTTCTCCCACGCTTCTCTTATATTTATCATAATAGGTATTAAGCTTTCTAGATTTGATTTGTTATTAGCTTCCATAGGGTTGTCTATCAACCTGACAAGTTTTGCCAGCGGTTCCGTCAAAGTTATTTTCCTTTCTATCTCTTTTACCCTAATTTCAAGATCTTTAATTTTTAGTTCCACAGTGTCTTGAAGCATTTTTATTTCATCACCTAATTCTGATCTTTTTCTCTCTAACTTGTTTATCTCATTTTGCCTACTTGTTATGCTTGCTTGCAATGATTCCAAACGCTTTTCTAATTCTGCGATCATTCTCGTATGTTTCTCTTCAAGCTCCCGTTGCTGTTTCTTTATCTCCTCTTCAATATGAATACGTTTTAGTTTTATTTCTTCATCCAATTCAGATATTATATTACTTTTTTCCTTAATTAATCGTTCAAGATCGTTTAATACTTTTTCATTAAAATCTTTTGACCACTTTATTTCCTCCAATAATTTTTTGTTCTTTTCTAACTCGCTTTGTACATCCTCAAGCTCTTTTCTTTTGATCTCTATACTTTCAGTCAACGACTTATATTCAGATAGCATTCTAATCAATGTTTTAATAGCTGTCTCCATATTAATGCCATGCTTAATCAACTCAGAACTAAGGATCTCTGCAGTTTCTGGTGTAAAACCGAGTTCTTCTAATCTCTGACTCTGACTAATTATTTGATCCAACCTTTTGATAGGAATTTTTAATTCATATAGTTTCTTTTGAAGCTCTTTCAATTCATGAAGATTAATAATTTCATTTTGTAAGTTAGAGTGCTCCTGACGTAATGTATTTATATCGTTTTGTAATTTTACGAAATTTTTGCTAATCCTTTGGTACTCCTCTACTATCCTATCATACTCTATACCATGTTCTGCTTCAAGCCTAAATAGCTCGCTAGCCTTTAAAAGTATTTTTGGCGCCTCATTTCCATATTTTGCTATATGTCCTATTACTTCTCCTAATGATGAAACATCAACATCAAGATTTTTTAATATTAACACAAACTTCGCCCCTTCCACAGCATCATTAATTGTTATACTATTCCGTTTTAATGTTGAGTTTAAAATTCTCAGTTCATTAATATCCGGTAATGCTTGTCGTATTTCATTTATAACGTTAGTTATACTACCCAGACTAACATTAACTTGACCGCTAATACTTCGATAATCTTGACCATTCATCCATAATTCAAATATCTTATTTTTCACTGTTTCTGGAAGGGGCCGCATTAGAGCACACTAATAGTAATGTTATCACATATATTTAAATGTTCACATGTTTACTCAAATTGTTCAAATGTTCAAACACAATAATAATAATGTTCACTTAAAATTGATCTGAACAAAACAATTAGAATTTGAACACAGTATTATCTAACTTATTCATCATACTACCTATGATTATTGTAAAGAAACAGGTATCCTACGTTAATTAGATGTGTAAGATAAAAATATTGATGAAACATTTATGATACTAAAGAAAAGTTGTCTTAGTATAAAATATCATTAATATTTAAATTATTCTTTGTAGAAATATAGTAATATTAAAATCGCTTATTAATATATTTGATTAGTTATATTAGTTTAATTTTATAATAAATACTCTCTTATGTTGTATTTAATACTTTTAATCATTTCTACCATGTTTATTGCATATTAATTTTTATTTAGCTTACGATAAATTTATACTTATTAATATTGTTATAAACGTGGAGCGTATTAAGATATGAGAACAGATATAAGCTTAATTATGGGTGGTCCACAAGGAGGAGGTGTTGAGTCAGCATCAGCGGTTTTACTCAGAGCAATAGCACAGGCAGGCTATTATGCTTATGGAAAAAGGGAGTACTTTTCAAATATAAAGGGTAGACACAGTTATTTTCATTTGAGGATTAGAGACAAGCCAACATTTTCTATAAGAGATCCGGTAGATTTATTAGTGTGCCTCGATGCAGAAACAATGTTTACACATTTCACAGAAGTTGTTAAAGATGGTGCGGTGATTTTTGATCCCAGTATAATACACACAAAAGTTAACGATGTAGTCAGCATGGAGGATGAGCTAAAAGAGCGTATAGAATTATTCTTAGAAAATAATGGGTTACCAAAGACCATAGAAGGAGTGATAAATTATCTATCAGCGAAAAGCGTACAACTTTATCAACTACCCTATGGATTACTACTTCAAGAGGTAAATAAAACGCTTGGACCTGCAGTATCTTCTGCTTTAATGCGCTATATAAATACCATGGCTGTAGCTGCTTCAGCAGCAGTTATGAATTTAGCTATAGAAAATGTACAAAAAGGTTTAGAAAGTGTGTTCGGAAGAAAAATTGATGTAATTAAACCTAATATCGTTGCGGCTCAAATAGCTTATAATTATGCTAAGGAACATTTCTTTAACTTTAGGAATAAATTAGATCAACAACCATTAAATGTTGGCCCAAGATTGCTTGTTAACGGAAATGAAATAATAGCAATGGGAAAAATTGCTGGTGGTTTAAGATTTCAAACATATTATCCGATTACACCGGCCGCAGACGAAAGTTTTTACATAGAAGCACATAACGTTTTAGAGGATGAAAAGGATATGTTAAAAAACGCAGGTATAGTAGTTGTGCAAACTGAAGATGAAATATCAGCAATAACTATGGCTACTGGTGCTGCTCTTACTGGTGTTAGAGCAGCAACTGCTACGAGTGGGCCAGGGTTTTCTTTAATGGCAGAGGGTTTAAGTTGGGCTGGAATGAACGAAGTACCAGTAGTTATAACGCATTATCAAAGAGGAGGTCCTAGTACTGGGCTTCCTACTAGAGATTCACAATCAGACTTGCATTTCGCGCTCAATGCTGGACATGGAGAGTTCCCGAGAATCGTAATCTCGTCTGGTGATCATTATGAGGCATTTTATGATGCTATTAAAGCATTCAACTATGCAGAACGATATCAACTTCCAGTGATACATATAGTAGAAAAAGCATTGGCAAACTCGTATGCTACAATACCTGTTCCTGATATTTCGAACATAAAAATTGATAGAGGATTAATTTATCTTGAGGAGGAAGTAGAAAAAGCATCAATAATACCAGGTTTCTCATTAGATGATGGAGTAGCGGATCAATCTTATAAACGTTTTAGATTTACTGAGAATGGAATTTCTCCAAGAGCACTCTTAGGTATAAGTAAGGCTGTATATTGGAATACAGGTGATGAACATAATGAGTATGGGCATATAAGTGAAGATCCAGTCAACAGAAAGTTAATGTATGAAAAGAGAATGAAAAAACTTGAGACCGCTGCAAAAGAAATACCGAGAGATGATAAGCTAAGATTCTATGGATCTGAGGAAGCTGATGTAACATTAGTAGGCTGGGGAACAACTAAAGGTGCCATATTAGATGCCATGGAAGCATTACAACAATTGGATAACATATCTGTTAACTTTCTGCAAATTAAAATTTTCAGCCCATTTCCATCTGTTGAAGTATCAGAAATTTTATCGAGATCTAAGTTAATTATTGACATAGAAAATAACTATAATGCCATAGCTGCTGGAATAATAGGAGAAAAAACTGGAATCAGAATCAAACACCATATAGTAAAATATACAGGAAGACCAATGTCAGAGACGGAAGTTTATGAAGCAGTAAAACGTATCCTGCTTTCAGGAGAAGGAAGGGTGGTGTTAACACATGGCGCTTAAACTCACTCAATATAAAACTCCGTTATGGGTAGATTGGTGCCCAGGATGCGGAGACTTTGGAATACTTTCATCATTGCAGATGGCTTTAGCTGAATTAAATTTGGATCCATATAAGACTGTAATCTTTTCAGGAATAGGATGCTCAGGTAAAATACCACACTATGTAAATGTTAACGGAATACATACATTACATGGAAGAGCTATACCATATGCTACAGGTTTAAAACTTGCAAACCCAAACCTAGAAGTTATTGTCGAAGGAGGTGATGGTGATATGCTTGGTATTGGAGTAGGACATTTAGTAGCGACAGGTAGAAGAAATGTTGACATAGCAATTATCATTCACGATAATGGTGTATACGGTTTAACTAAAGGTCAAGCATCACCAACACTAAGAAGAGGAATAAAAACGAAAGCCTTAGCTACTCCAAATATATATGACAATATAAATCCATTATTATTAGCACTTTCAGTAGGATTTACATTCGTAGCCAGGGGTTATGCGTATGATACTAAACATCTTAAAGAATTGATTAAAGCTGGAATACAGCATAAAGGTACTGCTTTAATAGATGTATTACAACCATGCCCAACTTACAATGACATCAACACTAAAGAATGGTATCAACCAAGAATATATAAACTCGAGGATGATAAAAGCTGGGATCCAGTAGTAAGAGAACCAACTGAAACAGAGACTGCTAAAAAATTAATGAATGCATTTGCAAAAGCAATGGAATGGGGCGAAGAAATACCAATAGGAATATTTTATAAAAATGAGTTCATACCAACATTTGAAGACAGAATAGCTGAGAGAGTCAAATTTTACAGACAACTTCCACCGGCACTACAAATGATTGCAAATAATGATAATACCCCAGCCACTAATATAAGAAAACTTATAGAAGAAAAATTGATCTAACTAATTTTTACCTATTTACTAAATTTTATATTCTCTAATCTTTATGGTATTCTTGGTGAGCAATGAGCGATAATCAAGTCTATGATATAACAATAATAGGAGCTGGCCCTGTAGGATTATTTGCAGCGTTTTATGCAGGTTTACGTGAAATGAAGACCAAGATAATAGAAATAATGGATAATCCAGGAGGCCAACTAACAGCACTTTATCCAGAGAAATATATTTATGATGTGCCTGGTTTTGTTAAAATTACTGCTAAAGAACTTATAGAAAAATTAGTGGAACAGGCATCACAATTTAACCCTGTCTTTCGATTTAACGAACAAGCCATAGCGCTAAACTATAAAGATGACCAGATAATTGAAATATTAACCAATAAAGACACTCATTTAACTAAGACTGTTTTAATATGTGCAGGCATTGGTTCTTTTATACCTAATAAATTAAACGTGCCAGGGATTTTAAGGTTCGAGAATAGGGGTGTCTTTTATTCTGTACAAAGAAGAGAAGACTTCAGAGGTAAAAAGATACTTATCGTAGGTGGTGGTGATTCAGCAGTAGATTGGGCCCTTAACCTAAAAGATATAGCAGAAAAAATTACTCTAATACATAGAAGGGATGTTTTCAGGGCTCATGAAAAGAGCGTAGAAGAATTATTTAAATCCGGTATCGAAATAAAACTTTTCACGGAGCTAGGAGAAGTAAAGGGTGATACATGGGTACGTGAAGCGGTAGTTTTTGATAACAGAACTAAAGAGACGACTAGATTACCTGTAGATGCAATCCTTATGTTTATAGGATACAAGGCAGATCTAGGACCATTAAGAACATGGGGCTTACAGATGGATGAGAAAGGTATCAAAGTAAACGCTAACATGGAGACAAACCTTCCAAGAGTATTTGCTGCTGGAGATATAGCGTCACCCATCGACGGGACAAAATATAATTTGTTAGCAGTAGGCTTTGGTCAGGCAGCAATAGCAGTTAACAGAGCCAAGAAAATTATAGATCCCAAGGCATCAACCTTTGAGCATAGTTCATCAAAAACTATACCCCAACTCCAATAATTGGGCATTAATAATTATTAACTTTTGGTACTCTTATCTAACATTTCTTTAAGTTCTTGATACTCTGGAATACGCCCTTTTATTAGAACTTTTCCATCCAATATAAAAGCAGGTTCACGCAATATTCTATGTCTAATTAGTTTGAAAAATCCACTCGGTGAAAATGAATTATAAATTACTACAAAAAGATTTGGAGCATAATCCATAGCAACTCTCACGATTAAATCAGACAACTTCTCCTGCTCAACCCTAACATGCTCCGGATATTCATAGTACTGGCCTTTAACAGGATTGATTTTGAACGCCATCATAACATTATCACAATGTGCACAATGACCAGCAAACTCTGCTAAAAGACCTATAACCTCAAGTCTATGCATTCTCATACTATCTCAAAAATGCAAAAACAACATTAATAAACTTTTACAAACTACAACAACGTACATTATCACTTGTTCATTTAATACTATACCATAGTAATAAAGGTTTAAATAGTGAGTTATTAGCAAAAACTTATGATCGAGAGTTAAGTTTATATTTACTCATTAGTCTATTGATTTTGATCTATGATGAGAGTGATATTTCATACTGCAAAGAGGCCATATCTTTATAAAACTCCGAATGGAGAAACGATACACATTTGTATGTGCGGATTAAGCCAAACATATCCAATATGCCACGGAGATCATGCGAAGGTAAGAGACGAGGATGAAAATAAGATCTTTCTATATGACAATCAGGGAAGTAGGTTAGAAGAACTAAACGAAAATAACATTAGCAGTATATTAAAGGATGTAAATAAGTTACGAAAAGTATAAGCATTATCTCTATTTTTTCTAAATAAATACAAATATACGTTAAAGAAATATATCAACCGTGGAAAGAGTTAAAGGGAAAAGAAAAATAATTCCTAGAGTCAAAGGTGAAGTTGCTGAAATCATTTACGACGATAAGCGATGGAATATTCTGCGTGAGAAGCGTTCACATGCATTGAAGATTATTGAAATGTTTAAAGATAATGGTATTTCTGCATACGTTCATGGAAGTATTGCTAGAGGTGATGTAGAACCCGACAGTGATATAGATATATATTTGTTACATACAATTGGAGAAGGCATAGTGCTCAGTTTATTAGAAACAAACGGTTTTTCAGTGATCGTCAGGAAAATAATTCAAGCAACACCGTTCCATATTCCAAAACTACAACTCGTTATAGATAGGTATACTTCAATAACAATACCATTAGATGTATTGCACAAAACAGAGCACGATTTTTATAAATTTGGTGGTGAAGTAGGTTATGATGAGTTAAAGAATAATGTACGAGTGCCTGGCGTTGATAAACGTTTAATGCTAATACAACCCACTCCAAAAGGACATATCGAAATGCCTATTATAGGTCAGGAAAGTTTCGTAGCGAAGCTATTAAATATTGATATTGAAACTGTTTTAGAAAGAAAAAGAGTGTTACTCAGAAGAAACCAAATAGGCCGTACTGGCCTTTACATAGATTACACGCTAGCTCCTAATGAAAGTATAGAACAAGCTTTACGTCATCTAATTAGTAAAAAACCAGCTCTTAAAAAACGTCTATTATGAGTAATTAATGTGGTGATATATTACATTTAGTTAAACTTTAAATTATTAAAAGTTTTAAAAGCTTGGTGCGAGTTAGTGGTAGCAATACAACCTCTAATATATCTTACAATAGCATGGGTAACAGCATACATAATATCTATAATACCATTTATTAAAAAAAGATTAAGAGAAAAAGGAATTACGATGTACCCATTCATATTTATTTGGAGGTTATCTAAGGGTGAAAAATTAATCAAAATGGGTACAAAACGCACACTGGCATGGTCAACGTTCGGATACCTAGCATTATTTTACTCTTTAGGATTGGCATTATTCGGCTTTTACTTTTTAGCACAAAACCTAATACGTTTTATCTATCCACAAACAGGCCCATCATCACCAGTAGTACCAATAGTGCCAGGTGTTACAATAAACTTTACATTAGACGAATTTATAATATTCTTTATAATAGTAGGCATAATACTAGCCACACATGAAATAGCACACGCTATAGTAGCTTCAGCGCGTGGAATAAAAGTTAAATGGGTTGGTTTTGCACTTTTCGCATTCTTTCCAGCAGGATTTGTTGAAATAGATGAGGAATCAGCAAATAAAGCTAAAAAAACAGACAGATTACTCACATTCAGTGCTGGAACATTTGTTAACTTCCTTACATGGATCATACTCTTCATACTACTACTTAACGCGCCATTATTGTGGTCGTGGGGCTACTCCGCACAACCCGAAGGAATTTATATTTCAGACGTCCTACAAAACTCGCCAGCAAGCAATGCAAATATACAGCTAGGAGACGTAATAATAGCGCTTAACGGAACGTTAATCAAAAACATTCAAGAATTCACAGCATATTTAGCTAATGCTGCTCCAGGTCAAACACTAATAATAACACTTGAGCATGATAATATAATAAGGAATGTTACAATAAAACTAATACCACACCCTACCAATGCATCTCGCGGAATTATAGGGATAGGTGTCTATAATTATTATAAACCAAAGTTCGGTTTGGATCCGATAATACCATATTGGATAATTTCATTCCTTGCATGGGGAAATTTAATTTCACTCAGCGTAGCAATTTTTAATTCATTACCAATACCAGGATTGGATGGAGATAAAATATTTTACGAAATCCTCAGCTATAAGAAAGGATTTTTAAGCAACATAACAATAACATTATTGCGCATTACAGCAATCATGTTACTAATAACTAATATGGCTTTTAGTATAAGAGTGATATAGATGAAGGTATGTAAATGTGGAAAATCAGCATTCTATTATAGAGCGCACACAGCAGAAACACTTTGTGAATCACACTTTGTACACTCAATAGAAGAGAATGTGAAAAGAAACATAAACAAAAACAACCTTTTCACATGGAATGATAAAATAATGATTGCTGCATCAGGAGGTAAGGATAGTTCAGTACTACTATACATACTTAGCAAGATCGAGAAAAATTACCCAGCAGCAGATCTCTTTGCAGTAACAATAATAGAGGGAATACCACAATACAGCGAAAATCGAGAAAAAATAGTAAAAGAAGTGATAAATATAGCAACAAACGATGGAGGAAGAAAAATAGAGCACTATGTGTTCCACTTCAAAAAAGAATATGGATACACATTAAGCGAAATAGTACAAGAAGCAAACAAAAGAAAAACAGGTCTCAATCCTTGCTCATACTGTGGAGTCATGCGAAGAAGATTACTTAACACAGTTGCAAAACAATTAGGAGCCACGAAAGTAGCCACAGGACACAATCTAGACGATGAGGCTCAAACAATTTTAATGAATATGGGACGAAACAATATAGAAAGACTGCTAAGAGTTGGACCAAAACCAATAAAAGATTTACCAGGTTTCATACCAAGAGTAAAACCATTAAGATATGTTCCAGAAAACGAAATCACGCTCTATGCATACCTAAAAAACATGCCATCATTTGAACAAGAATGTCCCTACGTAGAACTTTCTCTAAGAGGAAAACTACGTAAGTTCCTTAACGACCTAGAAAAAACACAACCAGGATTCAAATACAATCTAGTAAAATCAGTCGATAACATTCTGGAACAAATCAAACCAGAGGTATATCAACCAAGCTTTATAATAGAAACAGTAAACATTAACAACGTCATAAAAGAACCACAAATTAAATTCTGCAAACGTTGCGGCGAACCAACATCAACCGGTGATCTATGCAGGGCATGCGAACTCCTAGAAGAACTTGGAATAACAACATAGACAATATCACCGATGAATCACTTATAAGATGCAGCATTACTTCATAAAGTTATGGTTTTTACTTTTTGGTTTAATTGTATTATAATGAGCTTATTGCAGAAGTGTTTGAATAGTGCGGTGGTGCTCCCCAGATTCGGTAGAGATATAGATCATGGTATACCGTGCCTCCGCTCCCATCCATGACCTGCGAACATCCCCGCCCGTCCTTAGAGCCGCTCCCTTCCGGACCTAACTCGGTTCGGACGGTTAGGAAGATTTACCCCTTCCTCCAAAGGGGCTATCTCCCTACGGAGATCCCGCAGGGTGAATGGTCATTGTTTATGGCACGACCCCATTAATCTATACCTCTACTTACACTGGGGTTACTGGCTCAGCCATATCGACCATTTGCTGAGTGGGGAGGCCGAGCCCCCTAGCCCTACCACCACCGCACATATAATAATATAACAGCTAAAATAAAAGGTTTTTGATGTTGTTTTAATTTTTCTGGCTACAAGAAGTTCATTCTTTGACTTTATTTTTTCATAGCTATTCTAAAATATTTTTTGCTATCATAGTTAATCATCTAAAATGTAGAAGTTTTCTGATTATTAAATTCCATTAATTATGACACCGAGTTTATGATATTTTCGTATACTGAAAAATTTATTAACTTGCATTGATAACAGCAATTTATATGAGAACCTTAGAAATAAATAATTTATATGAGGATCTTAAAAATAAAATAGTTTTAATTACTGGAGCATCTAGAGGAATAGGTCATGCGATAGCTAAAGAGTTTCATAGACACGGTTCAATAATTGCTGTGAATTACAATACTAATGAAGAATTAGCAAAAAGATTAAAGAAAGAACTTGGCAGAAGAGTTGAGATATTTAAGGCTGACATATCTGATCGTGTTCAAGTTAAAGAGATGGTTGAGAGAATACATGCTCTCTTAGGTAAGATTGATGTTGTAGTAAATAATGCAGGAATCTTGCATCTTATGAAGTTTGAGGATTATAGGGAGGATTATTTTGAAAAAATGTTAAGGATCAATCTTTTTGGCAGTATTTATACAATATTAGAAACGCTCTCTGACATGAAGGAAAAGAACAATGGTGCAATAATTAATATTGCTTCTATTGCAGGATTAGGGACCTCATTACAAGGAACAACATTTTATGCAATAACCAAAGCATCATTAATAATATTAACTAAGAGATTAGCGTTTGAACTTGGTTCGTATGGCATACGTGTAAACGCAATTGCCCCAGGTTGGATTTCCACTGATATGACTGTTAGAAGTAAAAACCAAGAAGAGATAGCAAGAACAAAAGAATTAATCAGATCAAAGACAATGTTAAATATTACTGGAGAGCCAGAAGACATTGCTAAAGTTGCTGTATTTCTTGCTTCAAATGTTTCCAGATATATCACAGGACAAACTATTGTTGTGGATGGAGGAAGATTTGATTATTTAACACATAGTATTTAAATCTGATAGTTCATAATAACCATAGTATCATATTTCATCTCATATACTATTAGAAACTTTCGTACAGTGATCCAAAGAGCAAATAAATAAAAAAGCTATCTTTCAATATAGAAAACTGTCTCATAATAAAGAACTGAAACCTAAGCAAAATAAGAAAATTGAGTTACTGAATTGAGATAGGTCATGATTATATTTTTATATACTTTTGTCTAACTAATATATATGAGATATTATGAGTTGTAAAAGCTGTTTATTCTGGTTTCCTCACATGCATTATGTACAAATAGGTGTATGTAAGCTTCATGGTCTAAGATTTCACAATCAAAGCTGTTCGGATTATAAAGAGATGAAAATAGGCGAGTCTGAATTTTACTGGTGTAGTGTTTGCAGAACTGACGTGTTCATTAATGATGTTGATCAGCATAAAAACCATAACATACATTTAGGGGCATATGATGATCCAGAGTCTCATATAGAAACGTATAGTGCGGATTAGATCTATACCAGTTTTTGGTAAAATTAGCAAAAGAGACTAAATCTCTCACAGTGAGATAAAGACTATAACAACCTGAAGAATATTTAAGTATTTGTTGGTAAAAGTATTAAACCAAGTTTATTTTTAAATAAGTGTTTTTAGTTACAAATAATGTGACAGTTAATGCATGATGATAGTCTAGTGCATAAGTATAAGGAGGATAATAAACTATTGCTTGTACTAGGTATTAGTATTGCGTTGTTTGCATTTGAGGTGATAGGGGGTATCATAAGTAACAGTTTAGCTTTAATAAGTGATGCCGGACACGTATTAACTGATATATTTGCTCTTACACTAAGTTTTCTGGCAATTAAAATATCTCATAGATTACCTACGAACAAGATGACTTATGGATTTCATAGAATCAGGATAATAGCAGCTTTTATAAACGGTTTACTACTCTTTTTGCTCTCGTTTTATATATTTTATGAGGCGTACGTAAGATTATTTAATCCACCAGAAGTTCTCCCTATGCTTCTATTAGTATTTGCGATGATAGGACTCCTTGTTAATCTTTACATGGTATTAATATTAAAGCAAACTGCTGATTTAAATGTTAAATCAGCTTATTATCATGTGGTTACTGATACTTTACAATCAGTTACTGTAATTGCTGGAGGTGTTATTATCATGACAACAAAAATGTATATCACTGATACTATAATAAGCATTATTATAGGAATATTCATTTTAAGAGGAGGAGTACACATAGTAAAAAATGCTATTGATGTGCTCCTTGAAAGTGTACCTGCTAACATACGTTTAGAGGATGTGAAAGAAACGTTGATGAGAGTGGATGGTGTTAAAGATGTCCATGATATTCATGTTTGGTGTATAACACCAGAAATAATGATGTTAACATGTCATGTTGCAATTACTGATAGCAATCTCAATAGTGCAACTGAAATACTTTCTCGCATAAATTTATTGCTTAAAGAGAAATATAATATAAGTCATTCGACAATACAGATAGAACCATGGAAAGAAAGAAATTAAGAATATAATATTTTTAATTAATGATATTTTAGCTAATATTTAAAACATATATAATTATGTAATTTGTGATGAATAATTGAACTAAATGATGATAATAAGTTATATTCTAAGCATACAACTATATAATATACTTATCTGATGTAAATTACTGAAATATTTGAAAATAATTTTTCATAATTATTATAATTTCTGATGTATCTCATTGAATATAACATTTTTTATGGAAAGGTTTATATATGGCATGATATACATTAATTAATGAGGGATAAAAAATGGCGAAATGCCCAAAATGTGGAACTGAAGTAGCCTCTCCACAAAAGAGTTGGCAACTTGCTCCAAAAGGAAGAAAACCAATAACAATAGGTCTCTTTAAGTGTACAAACTGTGGAACATACTTCAGAAAAGCAGTAAAGTAAAGACATAAAAATCATAATTATTTTTTTATATTTATTCTATAAAAATAGTCAAGTAAGAACAAGGGGGATTTCAACATGATACTATCTGTTACTTTGAGAATTTTAGTTAAAATTTTAAACGAGTAAGCTTAATATAGATTATTGATTTTAATAAGAGCGTGAATTATGTGCAAATGCAAATTTACAATACATTAACTGGAAGTAAAGAGTTGTTCGAGCCTGTTATACCAGGTATTGTTAAAATGTATGTATGCGGACCGACGGTCTATGATCATAGTCATGTAGGTCATGCAAGAACCTATGTAGTGTTCGACATAGTCAGAAGATTCTTTGAGTTTATTGGCTATAGTGTATTTTATGTTCAAAATATAACAGATATAGATGACAAGATAATAAATCGTGCAATAAAAGAAAATCGTGACTGGAAAGAAATTGCTGATTATTATATAAAAGCATACTTTGAGGATATGGACAGATTACTCATAAAAAGAGCGTATGTGCAGCCACGAGTAACCGAACATATAAATGATGTAATAAATTTCATAACAAGGCTAATTGAAAAAGGTTGTGCTTATGTATCTCAAGATGGTAGTGTCTATTTCAATGTAGATTCGTATAATAATTATGGCGAACTTTCAAAAATAAAACGTGAGGAATTAAAAACAGTAGAGCCAGGTGAAGGAAAAAGAAAAGCTTATGACTTCGCGCTATGGAAGTCTTTCAAACCAAACGAACCTTACTGGAATAGCCCATGGAGTAAAGGAAGACCTGGATGGCACATAGAATGCTCTGTAATGTCAACCAAATATCTCGGAGAAGAATTTGATATACATGGCGGAGGACAAGATCTAATATTCCCGCATCATGAGAATGAAAGAGCACAGAGCGAAGCATTATTTGGACATCGATGGGTCAAATACTGGATGCACACCGGTTTAGTCACAGTTTCTGGGCAAAGAATGGGGAAATCCATGGGAAACATGATTCCCCTAAAAGAATTATTAACAAAATTCAAACCCGAAGCTCTCAGATTATACTTAATAGGAACTCAATACAGGAGTCCACTGGAATTTAATTTTGAAGGTTTAGAACATGCGTCACAAAGCTATGATAAACTTTTAGCCTCATTAGAACTTCTCACAAAAATAAGCAAAGAAGTAGAACCATCATACAAACTAGATGAGAAAGAGTTATTAATCATGAATGATTTAGTAAACATTGAGAAAAACTTCATAGAAGCTATGGCTGATGACTTCAACACTCCATTAGCACTTACATATCTTTATAAACTACAATCAATAGTAAGAGGAACCATAGTCTATAATCCAACGTATGCTGTAGTAAATAAATCACTGCATCTTTTCCAGGACTTCGGTGCAGTATTCGGTTTATTTGAAAAACAATTAACACAAGTACAAACTAGTGAGACAGATTTAACATCAAAAGTAATAGATTTGCTCATTGAGGTCAGACAACATCATAGAAAAACAAAAGACTACACTACAGCCGATTGGATAGCTTCAGAATTAAGAAGACTCGGCATAGAGATAGAAGATTTCAAAGACAGGACAGTATGGAGAATAAAGAAATAGCAAATAATTCAAAAACTTATTCTTCAGAATAAAAAAGCATTAACTAGAAAATTTCAAGGCATAAACAAGCAATTGTCTTCCCTCATTAACACTAAAACCCTCGTCCTTCAAGATATTAATTATTAAACTTGTTACTGGTGCAAATCCTTCTATACCATTCAAACCAGATTCAGACCTATATAACCGTAAAGCCTTAACTATTTCTTTAAGCCCATCTGGAACACCATCGATGAATCTAACATAAAGATTATCATCATCCGATGTAGAGCCTAAAATTGCAATTCCATCAAGCTGCCTTACCCCATGAATTATTACATTGCCCAAAATGATATCTTCTTTTAAAGTTTTTTCATTAATAAACGTAAAGGCCCACTTTTTCGACTGAGAACCAATTATACCATTATTAAACGAATAATTGCAAGAAGAAGATAGATAGTTCCACACTAAATCGAATTCATGAAGTGTTGCTCTGTGCGCCTTACTTTCTTCTTTAGCAAATTCTTTAACTTCATCTTTAAAATTCGTATACCTAGCCATTACAGAAAATCCTAACTTCTCCGCTACTCTCTGTGCAGGCTTATTTTTTGAAGACGTGACCAACATAGCATACGAAAGCCCTCGCTCTTTGGCAATACTTATACAATAACTCGTGAGTATAGAAGCAAACCCCTTATTACGATAATCAGGATGCACACGCATACCCTCTAACCATGCCACGCCACCTTCGATTACATCCATATGGCATATAGCTACAGCTTTACCATTTACATCTATAGCTACAAATTGTCCATTCTTATCATTAATCCATTTGTCCCAAACATAACCTATGTAATCTCCCCACTCCCAAGTCTTACTAGTATAGCTCATTACAAAATCTTTATCACTGTCAGTCACTAACCGAATTATAAACCTTCGATCACTTTGGGACGACAAATCACCACTAAACATTTGCTACCTACATCTTACACTTTTAACAAAAATAAAAATGTGTCTCAGAAGAATAAGAGTTCACAACCGCTTTTATGATAAAAATAAAGTCAATGCTCAGATTCTTTATGAGCTGTCCCCAAACAAAAAGATGCCGTTGTCACTTCTCTAACACCGCAGCCTATGAGTTATTTTTGTTTCATTTTATAAAGATTCATTAATTAACGCGTTTTTCGCACATTAATTAAAGGATCTGCTTTCTTGCTGTTTCTTATGAGATGCTTGTAAAGAAAGGATAGACTGAAACTTAAACGTGAATCATTCTAGAGCAACTAAAAAGGTTGTGATAACTGTAATAGATTTATATAGCTGATAGATTTATCTTTTAAAGAAAAATGAGCAAAGTTGCTGTAGAAATTCATGGTCTAACTAAATATTATGGTAAAAATCTTGCAGTCGATCATATAAGTTTAAAAATCTATGAGAATGAAATCTTTGGATTTCTGGGACCTAATGGTGCTGGAAAGACTACTACCATACTCATGCTGGCTACTGTGATAAAACCATCTGATGGTACAGCTATAATCGATGGTTATGATATCAGAAGACAACCTAAGAAAGTCAGAGAAATTATAGGAATTGCTTTTCAAGACCCTAAAGTTTACTGGATCAACACACCATGGGAAGTTCTCTACTGGCATGCAAAGGTTTGTGGATATAGAGGTGAAGAAGCAAAAAACATAGTAAGAGATGTACTCGAGAAATTAGATTTGTGGGATTCGCGGAACAAAAAGGTGTTCGAGTTATCTGGAGGGCAAAGGAAAAAAATTGAGGTAGGAAAAGTTTTAATTAAAAAACCAAAAATCGCAATATTCGACGAACCGACGTCACAAATTGATGTAACAGGTAAACATTTTATATGGTCCATGATTAGAGAATTTCGAGACACAGGATCAACAATTATCCTTTCTACAAACGATTTATTCGAAGCTGACATTTTATCTGATCGAGTTGCCATAATTTACAAAGGTAGGATCGTGACTTCTGGAGCACCAAGTCAATTAAAAGATACTGTACCAAGTGGTGATGTTATAGAATTAAAAGTCGAGAGCAATATCAATTCAAGCTTATTAAATGAGATACGATCTGATGAACGAATCTCCAAAATAAGTTATTCTAATAAAATCTTAAGAATTTATCTTAATAGAGGAGAAGAATTTTTACCCCAATTAATATCATTCTTAAACAATAGAGGTATAAAAATTCTGTCAGCAACCATCAGGGAGCCAACACTTGATGATGTATTTCTATATTACACTGGTGAGACGTTAACTGAAGTGAGTGTCGGTGAAAGGTAATGAATATAAAAATAATATTCTTAGTTGCTGAACGTGATCTTAGGTTAATTAACCAACAAAAAGCATTTATGACAATGAGATGGATATGGTTTTTCGTGCAAGTAGCTGTATTCGGATATGCGCTAGCTAATCTTGTCTCGCCATCATATTATTACTATAAAGAATATTATACAATCGGTATATATGTAGTTACTCTATATTCATCATCTATAACAATAGCTTACGAAATTCTAGAAGAGGCAGAAAGTGGTGTAGTTGATTATTTATTGAGCTTACCTATAACAAGAAAAGAACTTGAACTTGGACGATCAATTGGAGGAGGATTACGAGGACTCATAATAACATTACCACCCTTTATCACAGCACTATATTTAGTTGGGATTGCTGATCCTATACTTCTAATAGAGGCAGGAATATCCATATTTTTATTATCATTCGGAGTAGCAGGATTAGGAATTACACTCGCATCAACATTAAAATCTGGAGATAAAACCGATATAATACTAGGCATGATGGATGCATTCATAGCACGTCTAAGTACAGTCTTTTATCCTATCCAAGCAATAACAAAATCAAACCCAGTATATGGAATACTAGCGCGCGTCAACCCACTAACCTATGCAGCGGACGTTTTAAGGGCAGCATTACTAGTACCACAAGGAATCCCTTTAGACCCAATCATGGGCATTGTGATATTGCTTGCTTTCGCAATAGGAACAACAACACTTGCCATTTTGTTTTATGAAAGAAACCTTGAAGGAGGCGGATGGACCTGAAATTCAACTTCATTTATATAGTAGAACACGACGTAAAGAACTTTTTCAAATACAAATGGTGGTTAGCAGGTCTTATAAGTATGAACATAGCTGATATCGCAATATTGGCACTCATATTCAATAACATAATAACACGTTTTCAATACTTTAACTTTGTACTCCCAGGAATTACAGTAGGAGCACTTTTCGCTTCGGCATTCGCAATAGGACGTGAAATAAACATGGAACTTAGACGCATGATACATCATTATCTATTAAGTTTACCTATATCAAAAAACGAAATAATTTTTGGTCGCATTATTTCAGGTGGAATACGAGGAGTAATGTACATGTCACCATTTCTAATAATTAACATCGTTTACTATTACTTACTAGAAACAACACTAAACTGGAATATCATTCTTCTATCTCTCGTTATACTGTCAATTCTCTCCTTAGGAATTTCTTCGCTTAGTATATCCATGGCTGCATCTACAAAAAGTTTTGATTTATACGTAACATTACGAGGACTCTTTTACTTCGTTCTACTTTTTTGTAGCACAATCTTTTACCCAATACAAATCCTCGATACGCTACCACAACCAATACCTTTAATAGCTATGTACAATCCAGTAACCCACGGAACAGATATCCTAAGAAGTGCTCTTACAAATAAAACACCAGCGATCCAGAATATATTATATGCTATAATATTCTCAACAGCATTCATAATAATAGGTGCAATAGTATACTCAAAAACAATCCAAAGGACTTAACATTATATATGGATCTGAAAACTACAGTTGAAGAAAGCCTAGTACCAACGCGAAGATCATCATGTTCCCTATTAATTTTCTGAGTGCTCGAACATAGAGTTTTTAGCCTTATTTAGTATAAGCTATACACTTATAGATTATGCATCTGTTTGTAAGGCGCCTCTGAAAGGTCGACGCTGTCATCATTCATCGCGTCCTCGAATTGATGCAGAGAACTAATGAACTCCCGAGAAAAACCTTTTGCCTCTCAGGACAGGAGGAGGTTAAATAAGAATTTACACGAATCCAAAACTAAAGTTCTGGGGTAAATTATTACTAATAATCTATAAAAAAGCTTAAGCGAGTCATGGAACATAATTCATAGAAATATCTTTGTTAAAGTTTAATATAACAAGATCATTAAGTTAGCATTCCTCAACTTTAATTATAGAGAGAATCAGCATCAAATACGCTCATAAACTACTTATATAAAAAAGATAGATGAATTTTCATATAGGATAGATGAAAAATATATACATGCAATAATTTTCAATACATGGTGTTACGTGTAATGTCAATTTCTGGGATTGATATTGATCGTGCAATAAAAACATTTCAAATTCTTAAACCAGATGGAACATATGATCAAGAACTTGAGCCAAAACTTACATCAAACGAATTAAAACACTTGTACAAAACAATGTTGACAGTGCGTATATTGGATAAAAAGATGTTAATCTTACAAAGACAAGGTAGAATTGGATTTTATATTACCTCAGAAGGAGAAGAGGCAGCATATGTGGGAAGCGCATACGCATTAGGACCTGATGATTGGATATTTCCAGCCTACAGAGAACCTGGAGCAGCACTAATAAGAGGCGCTACATTAAAAGAACTAATAGCCCAAGTGTATGGCAATGCAGCAGATGTAAACAAAGGCAGACAAATGCCTAATCACTGGGGATTTAAACGAATAAACTACGTAACACCTGGAAGTCCTGTTGGAACTCAAATACCAATGGCAACAGGTTTTGCAATAGCTGCAAAGCTACGTAATGATAAACGCGTAGTACTTACATACTTTGGTGATGGAGCATCATCAACAAGCGAATTCCACACTGGTATGAATTTTGCAGGAGTCTTCAAGGCACCTGTAGTATTTCTTTGCAGAAATAATCAATACGCAATCTCACTTCCAGTTTCTAGACAAACTGCAAGCATAACGATCGCAATAAAAGCTATAGCATACGGATTTCAAGGTATAAGAATCGATGGAAATGATATACTTGCATCATACGCAATAACGAAGGAAGCCATTGAAAAAGCTCGTAAAGGTGAAGGTCCCACCTTAATTGAGGCAGTAACCTATAGACTCGGTGCGCATTCCACGTCAGACGATCCTACAAAATACAGAACTCATGAAGAAGTCGAGACAATGCGGCGTTATGATCCGCTTAAACGATTTAGAATTTACCTAGAATCAAAAGGAATATGGAGCGAAGATGATGAGAATGAGACAGCAAAAAAGATTGAAGATGAAATAAATATCATAATTAATGAAATGGAGCAAACACCACCCCCAGACCCAAGAACTTTATTCGAAGATGTGTATGCTGAAATGCCCTGGAACCTAAAAGAACAAATGGAACTTCTTCTGGATGAACTAAAAGAGAAAGAAAAAGAAATCCAGGAGGTCAAATAATGGCCGTCATTAACATATTACAGGCGATAAATGCATCACTAAAAGAGGAAATGCAGAAAGATGACAGAATAGTGGTGCTAGGCGAAGATGTAGGAAGATTAGGGGGAGTATTCAGGGTCACTGATGGATTACTTAAGGAATTCGGTGAAAACAGAGTCATAGACACACCATTAAGCGAGACCGGAATCATTGGTATTTCTATAGGGATGGCCATATACGGTCTCATACCAATTGCAGAGATACAATTTCAAGATTTCATTTTCACAGCATTCGAAGAAATAGTAAATCACTTAGCAAAGATGAGATATAGGTCAGGAGGACAGTTTACCGCTCATGTAGTTATACGAACACCTTACGGTGGTGGTGTAAAAGGTGGACATTATCATTCACAAAGCGGAGAAGCATACTTCGCACACACAGCAGGACTAAAGGTCGTGATACCATCAACACCATATGATGCAAAAGGATTACTCAAAGCAGCGATCAGGGACCAAGACCCGGTAATATTCATGGAACCGAAAAAAATATACAGGGCAATCAAAGAAGAAGTACCTGATGATGACTACATAGTCCCTCTAGGAAAATCAAGGATAGTCAAAGAAGGTTATGATGTCTCGATATACTCATATGGAGCAATGGTTCATGTAGCTCTTGAAGCAGCAGAACTAGCAAGCAGAGAAGGTTACAATGTAGAAATCATAGACCTACGAACATTAATACCACTAGATATACAAACCATAATAAATTCTGTCAAGAAAACAGGTAGAGCAATAATATTACACGAAGCTCCCAAAACACTCGGGTTTGGTGCTGAAATTTCTGCACTAATAAGCGAAAAAGCCATAGAATATTTAAAAGCGCCAATAATCAGAGTGACAGGGTTCGATACACCATTTCCTTATACACTTGAAAATCTCTACATGCCTAACGCGCAACGTGTTCTTAAAGCTATAAAACATGTTATGTCATACTAGGTGAAAAGCAATGCCATACATCTTTAAACTGCCAGACATAGGGGAAGGAACCGTAGAAGCCGAGATAATAAGATGGCTGGTAAAAGAAGGTGAAAAAGTAAAGGCCGACCAGCCAATAGCAGAAGTTATGACAGAAAAAGTAAATATAGAGATCGCATCACCTAAAAATGGAACAATACATAAAATACTTGCAAAAGAGGGTGAAAAAATCAGAGTAGGACAACCAATAATATCCATACTAGAAGAGGGCGAACAACCACCAGAACAACAACCGCAATACATAACACAACAAACACAAATCTCAAGCCAGCCCACTACAACACAGAAACCAATGGAAATACTGGCAACTCCAGCCGTACGGAGACTAGCTAGGGAACTAGGTGTGGACATAACTAAAGTCAAAGGTACAGGACCTAGCGGACGTATCACAGAAGAAGATGTCCGTCAATATGCTCAATCTATAGAAACACCCAAACCACAACCAGCAGAACAAATCACGATAACACGAGAACAACAAGTGGAAAGAATTCCATACAGAGGTATGAGAAGACAAATAGGAGAACATATGAAACAAGCAATAAAAAACATACCACATGCAGTACATTTTGAAGAAATAGATGTAACAGAACTTGTAAGCATTAGAGAAAAACTAAAAGAAGCTCTCTCAGCACAGAACATAAAACTAACATATCTACCATTCATAATAAAAGCAGTCATACAAGCACTTAAAAAATATCCAATCTTCAACGCAACATTAGATGAAGAGAAAAATGAAATAGTGATAAAAAAATATTATAATATAGGAATTGCTACAGCAACACAAGAAGGACTAGTAGTGCCAGTTATCAAAAATGCTGACAAAAAAAATATAATAGAACTTGCAAAAGAAATAGAAACACTGACGGAAAAAGCCAGAAATAAAAAACTCGAATTAAACGATGTTAGAGACAGCACATTTTCAATCACAAACATAGGATCTATAGGAGGCATACTCTCTGTACCCATAATAAATTATCCAGAAGCAGCCATACTAGGCATACATAGAATACTAGAAAAACCGGTCATAAAAGATGACAAACTCATAACAAGAAAAATAATGTATTTATCACTATCATTCGATCACAGAATCATTGACGGAGCTATGGCAGCAGAATTCGTAAATACAATAAAAGAATATTTAGAACAACCCTATTTATTATTTATAACTTAAGATACTTACCACTCTTTCGGCGAGAAGGCCTCCGACTTCGGTCGTGGAGATGGATCGCCGTTAAGTTTATATTCATCCAAGTCTACCATCTCCTTGAGCGGGTCGCTCGCATGTGGTTCGGAAGTCCGAAAGCTGGAATAAGGCTCCGAACCGAGAAGAGTGAGGGTGGTTCCAGCAAGCGGGCTATGGACTACATGTCCATGGCAGGGGCTGCCTTGACACAGCCCAGAACTCGGTAGAATGAGTGGAGGCCCCACGACAAACCGAGAATCTCCCGGCTTTAGCCGTGGAGAGTGTCAATAAACTTCCACTTTAATTAACACCTAATGCAGCTCCTACCTATCAAAGGTCCTACAAAATAACATAAGAATATCTTAAACGATAAAATTTTTCAGACTTTTACGCTTTCATTAAATTGATGTAAAGGTTCACAAGTTCTTTGTCTGTGCGTTCAGAAGGAACACCATGTCGCATTAATTAATGTATGAGATCGAGCATATTTTGCATTTTCTCTTTGACTTGTTTATCTTCCCATGAAGTAAGATTTGACTTTATAACGCTAAATCCTTCATGTTGGAGAGTGATTTCTATAACATCTATTATTTTGTGCACTGTAAGGTCTTTTTTCCATTGTATAAGATTTGTTACAGGTGGAGAATTTAACGGTGGTATACATAGTTTATTCAGCTCTTCTAGGTTTGCACTAACAAGGAGCGTTCCATGCACTAAGACTGCATTTCTCTTAACATATGCTGCCATGCCTGATATTTTGTAACCTCTATATTCGATCCTATTCGGTGGCACAAAATATGCATCAATGTTTAAGTTGTGTAAAGCCTTTATTATAATTTGAGCGGGGCCCTTAAATAATTCTTCTATATCCACGTTTTTATCTTGATGTCTTATATAAAAACTCCAATTTAGGTTACCACCATCATGGTATACAACGCCTCCTCCCGTTATCCTCCTGTAAATTTTAATGCCCATTCTTGTAGCGAGATCCTCATTGTACCATCCATAACCTTTTGAACCTCTACCCATTACAAGACATCTATCATTAACCCATAACCTGAGGGTATCGATAGAGCATCCTTTATCGACAGCCTCTAATATTATCTCTTCCATGAGTAAATTGGCCACTGGATCTCTAGTCTCAGAGATCACGAACCTTATGTTTCTACTCTTGAACCACACATTATAAAAAAATAGTTGAGCTTATAAATTTTGAACTTCAATTTAGTAACTGCAAATTATCTTTAACGCGTTCTTTATGTTATCATCATTATGAAAAACTGTTTAATGCTTTCTTTGTTTTTGCAGGATTTTTTAGTTAAAATTTATTTAGGCGGCATAACTTAATAATTTATCTGCAAGTGATGAGCGATGGCACATATACTAATATCTAATGATGATGGTATTAATTCGATCGGACTAATTGCACTTAAAAGGGCTTTAGAAGGTTTAGGCACTTTATATGTTGTTGCACCTGAGATTAATAGAAGTGGGATTAGTAAAGCTTTACAAATGTTTTCCCTCAGGATCAAACAGGTTGTATTAGATGATGGAAGTATAGCTTATGCCATAAATGGTACGCCCGCTGACTCATATTTTATTTTTAAGTATAAGATCTTCCATCGTGATCCAGATCTAGTGGTGTCAGGAATAAACTTGGGATGCAACGTTGGAGTTAGTGATATATTAACTTCCGGTACGATAGGTGCTGCTTTAGAGGCTGGGTTACATGGTGTTCCTGCTATCGCAATTTCTTTGTGTGTTAAGCCGGGAAAAAAGTTATCATTAACGTTAGATGACTTTAGTGTTGCTATGAGGATTGCACGTCAGGTTGCTGAGCGAATTCTTACTAGGGGAATGCCTCGTGGTACATATTTAATTTCAATAAATATTCCGGAGAATCCTCGTGGCATTAAAATAACAAAACCTGCATGGTATGTTTATGGTGATATATATGTAGATAATGGTGATGGAACTTATTCTGCTGCTCGATCAAAAACAGATATTTACAGCGATTTTGACGGAAAGGATAGCGATATTAATGCAGTGTTCAGGAAGAGATTCGTATCAATAACTCCTATAAGAATAGAGATAAAGTCACCTAAGAAAACTTTTCGTGATTTGTTAAAAGATATAAGGCTTTAGTATTTTGTGAACATCGATAAAGGTAGATCACAATGTCTATAGTAAGGCTGCAATCAATAACGCTTATTCTGATTATAATAAACGTCATTGTGTTCATTCCTGTAAGTATTAACTATACAATTCTTATACTGCTAGCCCAAAATAATTTATTAGTGAGCGAGGGATTCGTATGGCAGTTAGTAACCTCCATGTTTGTTCATTTTGGGATTTTTCATTTGTTATTTAATATGTTTGCATTGTATTATTTTGGTAGTATTATAGAGCATGCATATGGTAAGTCTCGATTTCTCATAATATACTTTGTGTCTGGTATTACAGGCAATATTGCAACATATTTTCTTTTACCTTATAATGTGCTATCTGGGGGGGCTTCAGGCGCTATTTTTGGGCTCCTTGGAGCATATGTAATATTGAGCAGGAATGTTGGAGGATTAGGAGCAGCTTTAGTCTATGCTTTATGGGTTTTTCTCGCTAGTTCGATAATACCCGGAGTAAATATAGTAGCACACCTAATAGGGCTTATTAGCGGTATCGTATCTGGTGCATTTTTAATCCGAAGACCTAGATATTACCTAGTATCGAGTTAATTAGAACCGTTGTTGGATAGTTAATTTTTTTATAACTGTCTGTTCCATCTCTGCAAAAGTTTCATTGATGGCTTTCTGGGTCAACGGGGCTCCCCTCATCCTGAGCATGTTTAGACGTGCCCATTCGATGCTAACCTTCCACCACATATCGGGCACGTTCATGCATTCTTTAATACACTAAACATCTATAAAAATCTATCTATTTGTGAGCTGCTGTCCAACCCTAAATAATTGTATATGCCCCATTTTTCCATGTGATTTTTTAGCGCATTAATCGGTCTTACTGATTTCGCATCAATATTTTTTATTTCTGAAACCTTAACAGATACTACGTCACCCATCATGCACGCTGAAAGTATTCTAGCTAATAGCGATTCTTCAAATGTTTCATAGGTGAGTAAATGAAGCCTTTTCGAAAGGTATTCTTGGAACCAGTTTAAAGTTTCCCTTATTGGTTCGCTTTCTTCTCTTGGAGATCGAAGTAATATGATGCTGTAATTGTTTAAATCTTCCGATTCACCCCAGCTAACTAATGAATTGTGGTTTGCCTCTGTTAAAGTTTCATACCATGCCGTCATCTTAGCGTTTTCATTAAATTGTGTTTTCCATCGCATGGCCGCTACACTCATTGAACGATAACCATATATCACAATACTTTTTCTAGCAATCATAGAAGCAATCTCATAAGCCCTATCCTGCTCACTGTTTAAGACACGTTCTATGGCATGCTTACTATACTCAAGTTCTTGTGAAGCTCTTACACGAATCCCAAGCTTATCCAGTACTATCAATAATGATGCAACTTGTTCGTAAAGGCTTGATCTAGGTTGTATTTCAGGCGTTAAAGGTATTACTGGAATGTTAAACCTGCTTGATATTTCTGCCAATTTTCCGTTTGATGTGATTGATATTTTCATTGAATTAATGTCCTTTAGACTTCTGAAAGCAGCAAGCGTCTCCCATGTATTACCAGAGTAGCTTATTATGAATACTAAAGTATCATCTGTGAAGAAATTTGTTGGAATTTCTGGTCCTCTAAAGACCTGAGAAAGTATTCCATGAATGTTTATTAAAATCCATGAAATTATCTCACCAGCTATAGCAGACCCGCCAATCCCAATGAAAGCTACACGATTAGGCTTTCTGAACCAGTCAGGTATTTTTAATTCTTCACCATTCAGCATTCCATTAATTAACAAATCCTTAGCCATCATGACTTCTTCCATCATATTGCTTCACCACCTAACAAACATTATAACATTAACTTTAATTTAGTTATCTCCGTACTTTAAAGTATGGGAAGAAAGTTAAAAATCAAGAATAAGGAACATGCATGAAATTACGGAAACATGAACATGACTAATTTTATTGATAATAAATTATTCTCTATTACGATCATTGCAAATATTATTGCAAGATATGGACTGGCAAACTTGAAAAGTTTCTTTGCCTCTATTTTGGTTGGATTTTGTGCGAACATGAATGTTTTATATATCGATAGAACAATTAACATTGTTGATGCAAAAACTGTTAATAATCCAGCCATTCTTAGCATGTACATTATAATGACGTCCAATTCCATTAAAAGAAGGCTTATTATGATTCCCGTTGTAGCTTTGCGTGGTCCTACAACCACTGGCAGCATTGGAATATTAGCTTGTTTATAATCATCTAAGTAATATGTAGATATATACCAAATATGCATTGGAATCCAAAGGAGGACTAGCAGGGATATAAGCAATGCTCTCATATCAATTGCATTGATCTGTGCGACCCAACCGCCCATGGCCGGCATACTACCTGCTATACCACCGAATATGATATTTGTTGTGGACCGCCTTTTAAGGAGTAATGTGTAGATTGGTATGTCGAAGAAGAAACCTAAAAAAATTGTGAGTGCTACTAAAGAATTTATGCCCAGTGAAAGTATCTGCCCTAATAAGTATAAAATGATGCCAAATATGAGCGCGTTTGTGGGGGAGACCTTTCCTGAGGGTATTGGACGTCTTTTAGTTCTTGGCATAATACTGTCGATATCCCTATCAAAATACATGTTTATTACTGTAACACCACTCACTGCTAATGTCATTGATATTATTAATAATAATGCAACTAGATAGTTCTTGTTTCCTGGCGCTGCATAATAAGCCATTATAGATGTAAATACCAACAAGAATGTTTGACTTGGTTTTGTAAGAGTGATGTAATCTTTTAACGACAACCATTCCACCTAAATGAATCATACTAAGAAATAATAAAAGATTAATGTAACCATGTGTTATTACCTAAAGTTCCAAGAACGTTAAGGTAGTGAAGGATCACTACTCTTAGTTAGAAGATTTTACAAAAACTAGTACTCCCCTAATCTATGCTTAATATCCCTTAGTACTAAATTCTGATATAACCTTTTGAACAAGTCTTTTACTTTTTCAGGTGATAATTCAACCGTAGCGGGTTCATAATCCAGCAACTTCTTGATTACCTCGAAAATGGAAGTCGCAATATAATCGTCCCATTCTTCTAAATACCAGGCGAAATAGTTAGCTTCTAGGAAATTCTTTATTCCTAACTGGGCGAAGATTTCCCCTTCTTCAAGCTCTTTTAGTTCTATCAACATATCTGACTTATTTCTTAAGTAAGCTTCTTCAAGCCGTTTTAGGTAAGAACCAACTAAGCTATCCGCAAAAAGAGTTACAACTTCAGATGTTAAAAGTTTCATTAAGATGGTGTAATAAGTATGTATGGCAAACATCAATTTTTCAACATCAATTCTCCCATCTCCCCTCACACTGTAATAATCTATCAGTCCTTCCAATTTCTCCTTCGAATAAGCACAAACTTGCAAGAAAACCCTCCTCCAATCCTCAAAAAGCATGCTGGTTCTGGGCGACTTTGACTTGATTAGGGTTTTATATAAAGTTAAAATAGAGCTTTTAGTTATGTTACTTTCAGGTCCAAAGTCCTCAAGCAGGAGTTTAGCCTCTATAGGTTTTCGCTTTAAACCTCTTATCGCTTCCAGCAATCTTAAAATTGTTTGGGCATTAACTTCTAAAGCAGCAGTTTCTTCCCACTCTTTCTTCCTAAATCTGATAAAAGCAATCTGGAATCCATCAATTATGACACCGAAATATCTTCCATAGTACTCCGGGCTAATCCATTCCGCTTTTATGTACTCTTTAACCTGTTCTTTCGCCTTTTGGAACTCTTTTCCAGATTTCAATTTCCCTGGAGCTTTAAAGAGGCTTGGAATAGAATACCTCCATGAGACGTTCGGGAATAGAAACAAGATTGAGAGATGGTTTAGATAGCTTAATAGGACTAGGAGATTCTACAACAACATAAAACTCTAAGATCGTTAAGAGATTAGAAGAGATAGCAGCAGCCATAGCCCTAATACACAACATACTCATAGAAACCAAGATAGAGGGATGCGTATTACCTGGTTGACAGTACCCTCTAGAACTAGATCTATGAACCCTAGTCTTACATTAGATTTAGCTATACAGATTAGGAAGTAATCTATGTGGGATTGTATGATTAGATATCTCTTATCGTCTAGCTGGATTCTAATCTTCTCAGAACTACTCAAACCCGCTTCTCTAAGAATATTCGAAAAAGCACTTATAATAACTGCACTTGCAGACGTGAGGTCATCTAAAGATATGTTACATCCTACTTCTAACGTCAGTACATATAAGTCTCTAGAAACCACTATCACAGTCTTAATCATCCCTCTACTAGAAGCTACTATTCCCCTGATTAGAGAATCCAAGTCATAGCCAATTCTATACAAATCTTGGAGAGAAGTCATCGCAAAGAATCTAGAGTAAAACTTTACATAAAAAATTAATTTATTCAAGATGAAGTACTTACAAACAAGGAGAACATCTAGAAGAATACATAGAGAATGGTCTAACCATTGGTAGACGGATACACACACTTATCCATTAGTAGTTTTCTAAATAAGCATATACAATGCTTTAGTCTCTGAGCAATAAATTTAGTTGAGAACACATTAGGTATAGTTTCAGAAAACCCTACCAAACCTCCATTAACGTTAATCAACTTCCAGCAACAAGATTTGGATTCATATTTGATGTGAAAAGTAAGATTTAAATAATTCGTACTAAGATAAATACTCATGGATATCGTAATCATAGTTTCGTTAATATTTTTTGGTTTAGTTGCTGGTGTTATCGGTGGTTTTCTAGGAACGGGTGGTTGCGTAATAATGCTTCCAGCACTCTACTTTCTTTACAACTATAGTTTACCAGTCGCTATAGGGACAACGATTGTAGCAGTCATAATTACAGCCTCCTCTGGATCCATAGCTCACATTAAGATAAAGAATGTTGATTATAAAACAGCCCTAGTAGTAGCAGTTTCAGGCGGTATAGGAGCAATCGTAGGCTCAGTAATCTTCCAATACCTCATCACTCAACTACCGCTCCTGAAATTGATATTGGGTTTAGCATTCCTTTATGTCTCGATAAGAATGATCTATGAAGGCGTTTTCCGTAGAAAGACTACTGAGAAAGTGGGTAATATAATTCCTGGAACAACTCTAGCAAAATCTTTACTTGGCTTCTTCATAGGCGTGTTAACAGGGGTAATAGGTCTCGGAGGAGGATACGCTCTAGTCCCATCATTTATATATCTTCTAGGTTCTCCTGTAAAGATAGCGGTGGGCACATCTTTAACTTCATTCATAAGCATGGCAGTTATCTCTGGAAGCTTTAAGATATATCAAGGAGTAACAGATATAGTTGCAGCACTATCTCTTGGAACTGGAACAGCTATAGGAGCCCAGATAGGTGCACGACTAGTGCCAAAAGTCCCAGCATGGTTCATCAAAACAATCTTTGGAGCAGTCTTCCTCTACGTCTCACTAAAATTCATACTAGAGATCCTCGGAATAAGAATATAAAGCACAATACTGCAATTACAACAACCTGAAAGCCTCGCCTCTTTAGGGCGGGGAGGAGGTCAGATTAAGGAGTGAGTTATTTTAGTTATGTATTAGGGTTGTACAGCAGTCTCTGAATAGATAGATTTTTATAGACGTTTAGTGTATTCCGTATTTGATGAGCGGAGCACCGAATGGGCATATGCCCAACATGTGGTGAGGTGGAGCACAGGATGAGGGAAGCCCCGTTGCCCAGAAAGCCCCTAATGAGGTTGAGGGGGAAGGGACGAAAGTCCATGAATCCCACAACGGACACAGTTTTATAAGGTTTTATGACTATTGAGTAACAGATTGTCGTGAGGTTTGAATATTTCGTCACTGATCTTGATGGGACTTTAGTGAAGCTTAATATAAATTGGGAGGCATTAAGGAGTGTTGTAAGAAAATTATTAAATACGGATCATCCTTTAAAACCGTTGGCTACCAGTATACCTATTGCAGCTAAGGGCAATCATGAATTGATTAAAAAAGCTTTTGATTACATAAAAAATGTTGAATTGCGTGCATCTAGTGATGTAATGCGCGATGAAGTGTTGATTGATTTTTTTAAATGGTTAAAGTTAAACGGAGTGAGAATTGGATTGGTTACGTTGCAAGCGATGGAACCGGCAACTTTAGCGTTATATAAGCTTGGTGTCCTGAAGTTTTTCTCTGTTATAATAACTAGGGAGCATGATTTACGTAGAATTAATCAACTTTCTCTAGCTCTTAGAGAATTAAATGCCGATGCTAAAAAAACAATTTTTGTTGGTGACACGCAATGGGATGTTGAGGCTGGAAAAATGCTTGGTTGCTATACAGTTTCAGTGAATCAAAGTATACCAGGTGCCGATTATTATGTAAAAAATATTCCTGAACTAAAACAGTTTTTTAAACCTTACCTTTGAAATTGTCTATTATTTTGTTGATTATTTCTGCTAACTGAAAATCAAGGTCTGTGATTCCTTTTACATCATGAGTAATCAATGAAACAGTCACACGATTGTAGGAAATTCTCAAATCAGGATGGTGGTTTTTATGCTCTGCTATTATTGCTACTCTATTTATGAAATTAATAGCATCTAAAAACGTTTTAAACCTAACAGTTCGTACTATTCTTCTACCCCTCAGTTTCCAATTTTCTAGTTTAGCAAGTCTAAGTTCTATTTCACTTCTCTTAAGCGTCACTTTAATCACCATGATATACTATATTTCACCTCTTAAAAAATTTAATCTTTGATCTATGACATACAATTAAAGTATCATAATAAAATAAATTTTAACAATAAATATTAATATTATATATTAAAAAATTTCTTAACTATTAAATTAGGGCTGCATGGAAATTTACTTTATGTTATAATTCAGCAATGAGTAGTAACTTTTATTTATGACTGCGGATTTATATATTGGTGATAGCAAGTGGTTGTAATCAGAGGTGAGGGGCTTACTTTTGACGATGTATTATTATTACCGAGATCATCATTGATACGTTCACGACGTGAAGTTGATATTAGTTCAAGGCTTACAAAGCGAATTAAAATTAATGTACCTATCGTGAGCAGTCCTATGGACACTGTAACAGAATCACGTTTAGCGATAGCAATGGCTAGAGAAGGAGCTATAGGTGTTATTCATAGATTCATGCCTATTGAAGATCAAGTTCGTGAAGTTCTGAAGGTGAAGAGATCTGAGGGAATAATAATAGAAAAACCTTACGTTATAAGTCCAGACAATACAATTGATGACGTACGCAAAATGATGGAAAAGTATAAGGTTAGTGGTTTATTAGTCGTCGATGAAAGTAATCATCTTCTCGGTATTATTACGTCGAGGGATATAATCTTCGAGAAAAGTTCTAAAAAAGTATCTGAAGTAATGACACCGAGGAAACATCTTGTGACTGCAAGACCTGATGTTACAATTGATGAGGCAAAGGAAATATTAAAAAGTCACAAGATAGAAAAGTTACCGTTAGTTGACGAGAAAAATATACTTAGAGGTTTAATTACTATGCGTGATATAGTTAGTATGGAAAAGTTTCCTTATGCTTCAAAAGATAAAAAAGGTCGTCTTATGGTTGGAGCTGCTGTTGGCTTAAAAGATTATTTAGAACGTACAAAAAGACTTCTTGATGCAGAGGTAGACTTCATCATAATAGACGTTGCAAACGGTTATACGCAAAGTGTGACTGAAGCAATCAAAAAAATAAAGAGTAACTTTGACATAGATGTTGTAGCAGGTAATGTTGCTACTGCTGAAGGTGCTGAACTTCTGGTGAGTGCCGAGGCTGATGCTATACGTGTAGGGATAGGATCAGGAAGTGCGTGTATAACAAGATTAGTTGCAGGTGTTGGAGTACCGCAAATAAGTGCAATAATGGAATGTGCTCAAGTTGCATCTAAATACGATGTTCCCATAATATCAGATGGAGGCATAAGAAAGCCTGGTGACATTGTAAAAGCATTAGCAGCAGGAGCATCAACAGTTATGATAGGAAATCTTTTGGCTGGTACTGAAGAGAGTCCAGGTGTTACAATAATACGTGAAAATAGGAAGTACAAAATATTTAGAGGTATGGCATCACACGGTGCATACCTATCAAAACTAGAAAGAGAGGGCATATTTGAAGAAGAAGAGGTGGAGGCCTATGTATCAGAGGGTGTCGAAGGTTTAGTGGAATACAGGGGGACAGTCTCAGAGGTACTTAAACAACTAGTTGGTGGATTAAGATCTGGCATGAGCTACTTAGGTGCAAAGAATATAAAAGAGCTGCAAAATAATGCCATGTTCATAAAAATCACTGATGCAGGAATTAGAGAAGGTGGAGTTCACGATATGTTACCATTTTAATACTGATAACAAACTTCATTTTTAAATCAAGAAAACTTTTTAGCCAATCTCTACTGACATTCACTATAATTGAAAACCTCACCCTTTAACGAATATTGAATCTATAACTATTGTAGCAAGTAATGTTTTACCTGGTTTTGTTTTCAAAATTATTTCTATTGCTATAAAAGATATTCAAAAATCTGAATAAGGTAAGCTGAAATTAGAGAGGAGGTTCGGACAAGCGAACTATGGACTATATGCTTCATTCAGGGGCTGGTTTAGCACAACTTGAACTTGACAACAATGAACAAAAAATGTTCGAACAAGAATCTCCCAACTTCAGTCATAGATAAGATATTTCTATTTTATTGAAATAAAAATCTGGCAGAAACTCATGGTTTAAATAAGTGTGAATAGGCAGAATAACCATCGGTGAGCTACTTAGTTATAAGTCATCATTAGGAGCAAGAATCTCATTACCTCATCTGGGAGAGTATTAATAACAGGATTGCCAAAAAATGTGGAATAACTACCAAGTAACGTAAGTAATTCTCAGATTTTTGCTAACTTCATCTATTTCACGCCACTCGTTATAACTTAGGTGCCATCCTGACGATCCGATGTTTTCTATAAGTTGTTGTACACTTTTAGCACCTGGTATAGGAACTACAGCGGTGCTTGCAATTATTAACCAATTTAATGCTACTTGAGAGGGAGTTTTGTTATACTTTTCTCCAATTTTCTTTAGTAAACTAATAAGTTTCTCAACTTCCTTAAAATTCTCATGAGAGAAGATAGGATCTGAGCTTCTCAGATCATTTAATTTAGATATATCATTAATGGTATACTTTCCTGTAAGAGCACCCTTTGCTAATGGGCTCCATGCTAATAGCATCATTCCATTCCTTTCTGCATAAGGAATATGATTGATCTCAGCAGCGCGTTCTATCGCATTATAACGTACTTGAATACTTGCTACATCATGCCTTGATAAACAGTTTCTAGCTGCTTCTATAAGTTCAACAGGAAAATCACTTAAACCTATATATCTGATTTTTCCAAGCTCAATGAGCCTCTCTAATGCTTTCATGTATCCACATGTTGGAAAATTATGCCAAAGAGGAGGCCAGTGAACCTGCATTAGATCTATTGTATCAACTTGTAATCTAGATAAACATTTATCAACGGCCCTGAACACATCGTCCTTATTAAGAAAATCGCCAGGAATTTTTGTAGCGATGAACACATCATCTCGTGTGTTTAATTCTTTAAGAGCCTTGCCGATAAATTCCTCACTCTTACCTTTTCCATACACTGCAGCTGTATCAATTAAATTTACACCATTTTCTATTGCGCTAGCTATTATTGATTTAGCAGTATTGTAATCAAGCATTCCCCACGTTTCACTATATTGCCATGTGCCAAGACCTATTGCAGAAATTTTTTCATTAATTTTTTGAAATTTTTTGTACTCCATAAAGATACACCACAGCATATGTAAAAATCAATATTATTTATGTCTTACTTTTCTAAAGAAAATTAATGATCAATTTTTTGTTATTTATTTTATTTTAAACCATGTTGTATATCAATTTTCAGAGTAAAGTTAATTATCTAGATACGCTATGATTGATATGAGATTGAAATGGATAAATTGATAGAAATTAAAACAAGAATGTATAGCATTGAGATTCTTAGGTTACTTAAGTCAATGTATCAATATAATGAACTTTCACGTGAAACTGGATTACCCCCGCCTGTTTTAAGTAGATATGTTAATGGTTATGTTCTTCCTAGCCTAGAACGAGCAAAAATGTTTATTCAACTTTTTAAATCCATTTATTTAAGACAAGCAGCTGAGAGCAAAATTATTAAAAGAGAAAATATTATACAGATCACTCCTCTCTTATCTGATACTCGTCTTCTCTCATACATTGCAAAACTAATATCTGACGAATTCAGCGACACTGGAGTAACCAAAGTTCTCACAAAAGAGACCGATGGTATACCATTAGCAACACTCGTTGGTAATGAACTAGGTGTTCCAGTTATTGTTGCAAAAAATAAAAAAGAACTAGGTATTGATAATTTTATTGAGGCTAAACAAACCTATGTTTCTGGTGTTTATACATACATCTATGTTCCAAAAAATCTTATAAGACGAGGTGATAAAGTCTTAATAGTGGATGATATAATACGATCTGGTTCCACTATAAAAGCATTGGTTAGTATCTGCAGAGAGGTCAGAGCAGAGATTGCAGGAATATATTCCCTAGTCTCAATAGGTAATGCATTAGAAAATTTAAGAAACGAATATCCATACCCAATAAAATCATTGTTAATAATTAAGTAATGTCTCTTAATGCGTAAACTATAACTGCTATGAATAATATAGTAATTATCAGCATCAAGATCGGTACCTTAATGCTTAAACTACCAACTTGTATTACATTAAACCTAATGCTAACCGTTTCACCAGCAGGTCCCACTACATCAAGAGGCATTGAAAATATTTTTCCGTTAGATTTAACAAGAATGTTATAAGAACCTGAAGGCAAAAGTATGCTAATCACATTGTTATTCTTTCCAAGTAATGTTTTATTCGAATAAATATAAATTTCGGAGTTTATTGGATTATCCAAAAGATCAACCGTTCGTATTATGAACGGATATACCGAAGTTTTGAGTGTAAGAGTAGAGTTACTATTAGTTATGCTTATTGATTTGTTATAAACAGTGATATTCCTATAAATCACTTGAACATTAAAATAACCCACATATCCATTCCAAACAACTTTTCCATTACTAATAGGCATTTCAGTATTATTTTTATTAATGGAGTCTTTAATTATTAAAAATCCACTTTTGAGAGGTTCATCGTTCCATGCAACAATGTTTAGATTTACTAATAATCTAACGTACATCATAGTTTGTTTTGATAAATATTTCAAGTTAAAATTATTAATTGAGAACCGAACCTCAAGAGAAGGTAATGTTTGAGATTGTGGATCTAATGCCCTTATTGAGTATTTTAATATATACGTGCTATTAGGATCAATTTTTGTTATATTACTTTTTGGTATTCCTCCTATTAACTCCCAACCTTGAGGTATTGTATCATTTATTGTTATAGAAAATATTGGTTTATTACCTAAGTTCTGAACTTTTATCAGAACATCCAGTGTATCGCCAATGTTTAGTGATGTTTTACTCACATTCTTACTGATGTATATAGCATTAGTAAAAATAGCTGGTTCCATCATTATTGGTGGTAATCCAGAGATATTTTGAAGAAGTGGAGGTAAAATAAATGTATCATTATGTGTAGCAGTTAATGATAATGATATCGTTATGGAATAATTAAAAGGAACACTCGTGTTTACTACTAGATATTCGGGTATTTCACTAAAACTGTCTGGTTTATTATGAATGAGTCCTATTTCAGTTAACCATGCTTTATTTAGTATTATTGGAGTAGTTCTTAGGCCACCCATGTTAGTAATATTCCATGTCGTTGTATATGTTGACGTGAACAAGATTGATTGAGGCGTAAGAGTTCCTATAAATATTTGATAATTAGAAAATACTCTTACTAATGATGGTAAAGTTGTATTACTAAGTAACGTGAATGAAAGATTATTGTAAATAAAGGTAATGTATATTGGTGGTGTCGCATCAGAGTGAGATGGTATTATCTGTGAAAATGTTACATTTTTAGGATCATACTTCATTTTATAAGTAATTGATTCATTCTTGTTTATCTCTCCTAGATTGATGTAATAAGTGCTCATATGAAGTGTTACATCTTTTGCATCACCATCTCCCATATTATGTATATTTACCTCATACGTGACAGCAGTACTACCATCTATCTGAGGTGTAGTAGTCAATGGTCTCACATAATATACAATTGATGGAAAACGCACAAATTCTGTCGATATTATCATATCGTTAGCATAACCCTGAACTATGGTAGCACCATCATGATAACTGTACATAGACCTAATACGCAGAATGCTTTCTTCTGAATGTACATAATGAAGTAGTACTTTCTTAGATATTGTTGAGTTTGGTTGCATGTTCCCTACGTGAACAGTTATTGACGGTGATTCAATAAAACCCCTAGGAATAATTAAATTGACAGCTACATTGTTGATTACTGTTTGATTTGGATTAGTAACATTAACAGTAACTTGTAGTGTCTCATTATCTGGTAAATGGGATTTATCTGGCATTAAATAAAAAATTAACGGTTGGTTAAATAACATCACATAGATGTTCATTTTTTGAATCACTGTATTCGGCATTAATTTATAGAATCCTGTTGTAACCCAGTGATTGTTTGGTCCAGAAATCCAATTAATATTTTGAGCATAACTTATATCGGATCTGTTTACACTCAATCCATAAAGATGAAACGTTATTGATGAATTACCAGAGAATTGTGACGTTTGTAACATGGTATTCAATATTTTTGTATAATTAAGCACGCTGATTGACCCTATATTACGTGGAATCATCGATTGTGGCGTGTTAATAACCGTAACTACTATGAGCTTACTTTCTCTGTTAGAGAATCTGTATTCGACATAATCGATTGTACGATTTTCAAATAGATTGAAAAATCCTTGTGCATTTTTATCCATGATGCTATCGATTAACAACTTGGAGAATACATTAAGATTTCCACCGCTGTAGAATACATATGATTTAGAAGTTGAGTTCAATCTCTGAAAAACTGTTTGGAATCTATCGCAAAGCCAGTTAATTAAATTACTGGGATCATAATTAGATGTTTGATACGTTACATTTACTTGTATACCTCTCCAATAGAGATAGTGTGTACTCTCTTTTTCAGGGTTATCATTAATTAACCAGTAAACATTGGCAGTATCTGGTGTATACTTAGCAACAGAAATAGAGAAATATTGTAAACCTTGGACAAGCGCATCAGGAAGTAATTGTTTTACACGATCACCGCTAAAGATGCCCATGACTATTGTTTTACTGTAAATCTGATATATATGAAGCGTTTCTGAATATTGTTCATGCAGTTCTTGTGCTAAAACAGCATGAACACCTATCGTAATAGAATACATGAATATTAACACAACCAAAGCTATTGATATAAACTTCATTGTTACACCACATATTCAAATTTTCTTGAATCATTTAAAGATTATTAGCATTAGTTGACACTCTTCACTGTTAAGGTCAGGAAATTTTTGCCTCCAAGATAAAATAAAATGAGGTAAGAGCCTAAGAGGACAATGAGCAATAGACCAGTTAGAAGCAAAGACTCTATCACTAACCTGTTAACCTTGTCTCTGTGGAGACAGGTATAAAGGATTTATAGTGAACTACCACCAGCTTTCGCAGGTGGCTTCCTGCTTCCACGGACAGACTCGATCTCCACTCACCCACAGCGGAGGTCTCGGCAAGTGAGACCGTTTCGGGAATCCCGTGTGGAAGGTGGGTTATGGAGGTCTTGCCCTCAGCAGGCGTCTCTTTCGGCCTGTCCCATGCCTACTAGGTCTGCCAACCAAGCAGACAACGATAAATACAACGAGAAAAAATATAAGCTTATCGGCCTTCATCCCCACCCCTACGGATGAGGACTTCCCACCATCAAAGTTAAAAATATTTATTTGTTAATTAGTCTCCGAACTATTATTACTATTAAGTATATTAGTGATGCAACCATTGCTATCATACCGCTTGTTGGAAAGTTTATCAAGACTGAAAGAAATAATCCAGAAAATCCGGATGCTAATGCTATTATAAGGGTGTAAAAGAAAAGCTTAGGTATACTATCTGATAATTCCTTCGCTGTTGCTGCAGGTACTATTGCTAAAGCGAATACTAATAATGCACCTACAGCTTTTGCAATTACAACTCCAGTCATGCCTACTAAAGCAAATATAACGTAATCGTAAACTTTTGTCCTCAATCCTAAGGCCTCTGCGCCCTCTAAATCAAAGCATGTGTAAATAACTTCATTGTAAAAAAAGAGGACAATTAATAAACCAGTTACTACTGTTATTGCCATGTATATTAGATCTACGTTTGTGAGAAGTAAAATGTCAGAAATTAGATAACTGTTAACCTTAATTTGTAACTCAGCCGGAATTAAACCTATTACTATAGCATATATAGATAAACTAAAAGCGAGCGCTAATCCTATGGCCAATCCAGAGATCTCAATACCACCTTTTCTAGTTATATAACCAGTAAACACGGATGTTAGCACGCTAAAAAGTAAAGCAGCAATAAAAAATATTAAATCAACGTGAGTAATCTCATAAATTAATGCACCTATTGCTGCTCCACCAAGAGCAGCATGAGTGACCTCTGCAGAAAGATAATGGACACCTCTTAACATGGAAATAGTTCCAGCTATAAGGGCTGCAAAACTTCCCAAAATGATCCCAATTATAGCATTTATTATAAAGGGACTTGTTAGATTAATCATATCGATCACCTTGAATGTACATCACCGGTTATAGTATAACATCTATCTTGTATTATTATTACTTTACCACCACCATACGCCTTAGACAATGTTTGTTCAGTTAATATCTCAAGCGGTTTTCCAATAGCTATTACGCTCTTATTTAGAATTATTAAGTTTTCTGCAATATCTATTAAAGGATTTATATCATGGGTCACTATCAAAATGGTAATCTTGTTAGTGTATCGTAACGACTTTATTTTTTCTATTATATACGCTTGACTTTTCATGTCAACACCGTTAAATGGTTCATCTAAAAATAGGATTTTAGGTTCTGAGATTAACGCCCTAGCAAGCAGGACTTTTTGCTGCTGACCTCCACTTAACTCTCCAAATGTCTTATCAACAGAGTCATTTAAATCCAACAATTCTAACATTTTATACATCTTATCTACATCACTTTTTGATGGTATACGAGGCCATTGTCGTTTAGTCAAAAGACCCATAAGAATGACATCTCTAACCTTAAGAGGTAGATTTCTTACAATTTTATCACGCTGAGGAACATAACCTATAAATCGACGTAGCCTAAATGAATCATTTACAGGATCAAAACCAAGAACTCTAATAATCCCATGATCAGGCTTAATAATACCTATTAAAGCCTTAAGTAATGTAGTCTTGCCAGCGCCATTAGGACCTAATATTACAGTTATTGAAGGATCGTTCAACTGAAAACTAATATCTAATATTGCTGGTTCTCCATTATAACTAGCTGTTAAATTTTTTACATCAATAATACTCATTTTAATAACCTCCTAAGTCTAAAGATATACACAGATTCCACTATAATTACGCCAACAAGACCTACCGAAAAAATTAACATAGGATCCACAATTTGAACTTGTGAAGTTGGCACGATGTTTTCTATGCTGATTGCACCTTCAACTTTTCCTATATTATACATCATCGCTGATACATAATCTATATTGACCGTAGTATCAACTGTTACTAACGGAGCTCCAGTTTGCTTAGATAATTGAACAGCAGAGTTGTACAACGGCATCTCAGCTGCAACATCTGAAACCATTATAATGCCTTTTTCACTTTTTAACATATTATATGCTAAACTTAGCGCGTTAGGATTCGCAGTTGGGCTTTCGCTAGCAGATAACACTGTTATAACCTTAAGTCCCATACTATATGCGATATAATCTTCCTCTAAAAATCCGAGAACAACAGGTTTACCATTAAGCAGGCTCCTAACCTTTGATAACATATTTTCTAAAAATGAGACTCTGTCAAGAAACATTTGAAGATTTGAGTTATAATAACTTGAATGGGCAGGATCAATGCTCGATAATCTTTCATATATTAATCTAGCAATAACTTTCATATTATCAGGTAAAAGCCAGTAACCATGATAGTTTTTACCGTATAATCCAGATCCGCTTGGCATGTCAAGTATTGTCATATTCGAAGAATAATTGATAAGATTCAGCGAAAAATTATTGATAGGTCTATCCTTTGCCTGAGAAACGGCATCTAATAGTTTATTTTCCCACTCGATGTGTCCATCTATTATGATCAAATCTGCAAGTGATGCTTCATTAATAACTCCAGGAGTTAATATAAACTCGTGAGGTTCTACACCAGGAGGAACTATAGAAAAAACTTCAGCATACGTTCCTCCGATATCTTTCACTATTGGAACGAAAACTCCTAATGATACAGCAACCTTAACATGCTGTGAAGAAGCAAATACCGGCGAGTTGAATATAGTGACCATTAACATTGTAATAATGATTATGATAACAGTTTTCTTCAATTTAAACACCTCCACAACATTCTGGGGCAGCCGGTATCTCTAATCCATGAGGACATTTTTTAGGATGCCCTAGACGTGAGCACATGTTGTTTATAATATTATGTGATACATAAGAATCAAAATCAGAAACTTCCTCACAAGCATCTTCTACATTAATACCTAACACGTTATAAAGATACGTCTCAAGAATTCTATGACTTCTTATTAACATTCTTACTTCATGTATTCCCTGTTCGGTTAATCGTATACCTTTCCATGGTGTGTACTTTACAAGTCCAATTTCAGAAAATCGCTTTATCATATCAATTACAGAAGGTGCTTTTATACCAAGCGCTTTTGCTATTTCGCCACTAGTTGTAGGTTTTGTACCTAATTCTGTGAGATCCCCAATTATCCTCAAGTAAACGGCTTCTCTTTGTGAGATTGCTATCATGTTAGGCTCAACCTAAGTTAGGCTGAACCTAAATATAAATCTTGTGTTGTTTTAGTGGTTCTCTCATTATTTATACGAATTGAATTTAGAATTTTCGACATAATTATTATAATAAATGAAGGCCTAGAATTTTTAGAACTTTGGTTCTAGGATGAATTGTTAACTTTAAATATGTCAAACTTCAAAAGAATAAGAAATTTTTCATAGGGAAAATAGAGGTTCAAATTCATATGCATATAGTCTCTAAGGTAATTAGCTTTGTGGTATGAGGAAATAGTATACTCCTAAAACCAACGAATGAAGCGATGGATGCAAGGTCTCAGTGAGCACTGGGAACATCTTACTTCAATCGTGGAGTAACTCACTTGAATGAAAAATAGCAATACTTCATAACTTTTGACAATATTTTAAAGGTTTTTATCGAGTTCTACAGTAGATGATTTTGGAATGATGAGTTTCGTAATAGATCATTAAAAAATATTAGCAATTCTTGTGTAATAATTACGTATGTCGGTGAGAATTAATAGTGAGAATGCTATTGAATTAGGTAAAAAACTTAGATCGATTGGATTAAAACGTATTTTAATGTTAGAGGAGCATGATCCACAGTTTGTAGCTATGAAATTGTTATCAAAAATAGGTAATGTAGAGCTCGCTGGTATTTTATCGTTAGCAAATGCTCTCGTTAGTTATAAACTTTCATCAAAAGGTGAAGATTACTGGATGGAATTTGCAAAATATTTTGTTCACAATCCACCAAAGGATCTGTACTCGTTACCAGAGGTTATGCTTGACTTTATGAGGAATTCTAATGGAAATAAACTTCTCATAGAAAAAAAGTATCAACGTCTTAAGATTTTAAGAGATTCCGGATTTTTAATGGAATTAAAAGAGAACTTCAACTACTATGTTAATAATCTAAATACGTTAAGATTTCATCTAGCCACGAACATGAATACCGATGCTAATTTAAAAACCATAGTTTTTTCTATCAAAATGTTATATTATAGTTTCAGAGCATCTACTGGAGTAGTTAATCCTCTTCCAATGGACATACCAATACCTATCGATCTTAGAATTGCAATAATGAGTTATATTACTAATATAGTTGATACTAAATACACGAAAAAACCATTAAATGAAATTGCAGAAATCATCATGAGAAACTATAAAAATGCGCAAGAAGCATGGAATATTGTAGCTCACACATCACAAATTCCTCCTCTTCACATTGATTCAATGATATGGCCTCTCCTCAATATTACCAGAGAGAAAAATTATAATCGTCAACATACATTATCATTCTCAGTGACATTCTTTTCAAACATATGGAAAGATTTAAACAGAGAAACATTGCTAGATATTTTTACAACAATGTTTAAAAAATTATGAATCACATTTTTACACAAACTTGTTGCATAAAAATCAATAAAACAGAATACTTTAAAGCAGCTAACACCGGATTATAAGTTTTTGAACAGATTTTTCGGTAAATTAAATTATATCTTTTTTCGTTTCTTTTATGGTGAGGTATGGTTAGGATTAAGGAAACAGAGGTCATTGTAACACAATACGTATTTCCAGAATATGCTAATCCACTTGGTAATCTTTATGGTGGTAGAATGATGCATTGGATAACAATGGCCGGAACATTAACAGCATCAAAAGTTGCGAAGGGATTCACAGTGTTAGCTTCAATGGACAGCATATATTTCTTAAACCCTGTTAAGGTGGGTCATACAGTTATTATTACTGGACGTGTAGAATACATTGGAAGAAGTTCAATGGAGGTCAGTGTTGATGTTGACGTTGAAGATCATATAAAAGGAACGCGCATGTCCGCCACAAAGGCTTACATGGCGTTTGTATCTGTAGATCCTGAAGGAAAACCACGTCCGGTACCAGTTTCATTAGAACCATCTGATGACGAACATGAAATTTACGAAAAAGCAATTGCAAGAAGAAATGCTAGAATACCAAGAATTCTAAAGAGAAAAGAACAAGCGTTAAACATCAGTGATATAGGTAATTTAACATGGAAACTAAAATCGATACGCGCTGTCATGCCTGAAGACGCATTACAAGGCAACATAATGTTCGTAGGGAAACTTTTTATGTATATTGATGAAATTGCAGGCATTTTGGCTACAAAATTCGCTAAAGGTATTGTTGTAACTGGTTCCCTTGATAACATGGAATTCTATTCACCAATAAGAATTGGTGATGTGCTTACATTAGAAGCCGGTGTCACCTGTGTCTGGAATACTTCTATGGAAATTAAAGTAAAAATACTAACTGAATCAATAATTCATAACTACATCAGACATGTAGGTACAGCTTACATGACATTTGTCCACCTCGATGAACATGGAAACCCATCAGCCCTACCTAGATATCAACCACAGACTGAAGACGAAAAACGTTCATGCGAAGATGCAACAAAACGAAGAATAAAAAGAATTGCAGATCTAAAAATGATTAAAAATTATTAAATATATAATATTATTTCTTTAATTTTTTATTTCGAAAATCATTTTAAATATTACATCAGAAAGAACAATCTTTGTATAAAGAGTATGTAATCTGACAAAAATCATGATACTATCGAAACTATTGATAATAGCATCAAAATTTTCTCTTCCGAAATAACTAAAATTTGACATTAGAAAATAATTAATCATAGATTCTATTAAGTTTAATACTCAGTTTTTTAAAAGAATTTATGGAATATTATGATGAGCATCTCATGGATTGTCGATAAGAAATTGGCTGCAGGTAGTATACCTGAAAACATTGATGATCTTGATAAATGGGTAGAGATGGGCATAAGAGCAGTCATGATTTTGATCGAACCAAATGAAGCAACACACTTGGGCGGTATGAGTAATTATTTGAAAGAATTAGAAAAGAGACGTCTTGAATTTGTTACAATACCAATTCCTGATTTCACAGCACCGACTCTAGAGACATGTATACAAGCAGTAAAATGGATCAATGAAAAAATAAAAGAAAAGATGCCAGTCCTAGTTCATTGTAAAGGCGGACTAGGACGAACAGGAACTATAGTAGCTTGTTACCTAATTTCACAGGGCATGAGCGATGAAGAAGCCATAAATTACGTAAGAAATAAACGTCCAGGAAGTATTAGCATGCAAGAACAAATAAAAGCTCTAAGACAATTTTATAAATTTATAAAACACAAAAACACTTAAATGTCTCTTATAATTTAGTAATTTAAAGAAACTTTTGCTTCTTGTGCAGAAAGCAATGTTATGTTGATGGAATACTGAAAAACCTATTTACTTTAGAGTGAATGTTCACGGTTAAATATAAGATTTAGCATATTAAGTATTGTTCTACGATTAAAGTTGGGAGGATATCTGATGTCTAAATATTTATAGCTCTATTAAGGGATTATGGATAATCCATGAAAGCATTTTACAGATATTCCCAGATTCCCTTTCCTTTATAATTGTAAACTATTGTTTTGTAGGCTGTTGTGTATTCTATTGAGTAGCCTATTCCTTCTCTTCCTATTCCAGAAATTTTTCGTCCACCGAATGGGTAATATCCTATACCATGTCTGGGGTAATCGTTGATGTATATTGCTCCTACTTCAAGATGTCTGATTAGGTACCTTATCTTTACTATATCTTTTCCGAATATTGACGCATCAAGTCCATAGAGCCTTTTATTACTTAGCTCTGCCGCTTCTTTAAAGTTTTTTACACTAGTTATTAATGCTATTGGAGCAAAAATTTCTTTTTTAAAGAGCATCATATCCTCAACTTTATCTCTGGGAACTTCTATGAGCGTTGGTTCAACGTATGTAGGTCCCAATCTTTTACCGCCCGCTAATACTTTGCCACCTTTTAAAACAGCATCGTCAATTGCTTTCATCATTTCGTCAGCTGTCTCAACGTCTATTAAAGGTCCCATGTCGACGTTTTCTCTAGGATCTCCTACTTTAACGTTTTTAAGTTCATCAGCGAGTAACTGTTTGAGTTCTTCATAGACTGAGTTTTCAACTAGGATAATTTTTATAGCATCACATCTTTGTCCGGTATAACTGTACACTCCTCTGGCAACCCTTTGGGATGTCCATTTAAGGTCCGCATCCGAAAGCACAATAGCTGCGTCTCCACCACCTAACTCCATTATAAATTGTTTGATTCCGGCTGATTTTAATACTCTTGTACCTGTTTCTGAACTACCTGTGAGGCTTATTGCTGATATTCTCGCATCTGAAACAATTCTATCCATCTCGCTTCCAGGGATCGTAAAAAGTGCTAATGATCTTTTAGGAACTCCAGCTAACTCTAAAATTCTAAATAAAAGAATTGTTGGTATTGGATCAGCCGAAGCGGGTTTGACAACAAAAGCATTACCCACTAATATTGAGTAAGAAAGTTTATTAACAGTATCAAAGAGAGGATAATTAAAAGGTGTTATCGCTAAAACTACGCCAACAGGTTCTCTTCTAACGATTCCTTCTGTTTCAATAGTCTCATCAATCCAATCACCAGGTATATAATCACCTGCAATTTTTCTCAGATCGAGGTTCGAATGCTTTAATCTATCTATAGATGCAGCAACTTCCGCCTTGGCGCTCTGGACAGTCTTCCCAGCATTAATTATTAATGCGTTAACAAAATCCTCTGAATATTTTTCAAGAAGCTCTGCTGTTTTGTAAAGAGCATCTAACCTTTTATAACCAGGCATATTTCTTATATCCCATCTACCATACTTATAAAGAATTTCAAGAGACTCATCTATATCAGTTGTTACTGGTATTGAAACCCTAGATATGACACTTAAATCAATGGGCGATTTCACATTAAACCATTTATCACTTTCAACCCACTTACCAGCCAAGAAAACCTTAAACCTTATAATACCATCGGGATCGACCTTATAAATATCATTAAATACATCAGACAACAATTTCAAAATGGCTTCCCACCTAATTAATTTTGAAGAAACAAAGATATATTCGTAACTCTCTAGTAACTCAAACAAATATGAAACTTATTCTCTAATTAGCTTAATTCCTCATCAGATCGTATATTAAGACAACTCTTTAGTGCCTCTTGATCTTCTCCTCTCTGAAGGACTAGCCCCCCTTCAGGCCTCGCTGTAGTGCATTGCTCTTACATAAGGCTCTTTATATCAATATTATATCTTTATTAGGATTTTTTATTTCACTTCAATTTACGTCATAATACTTTTCACTTAAAGGATCTATGGAATGTAGTGTTACATTGAGTGAAATTCTATTAAGAGGTGAGCGTGCTATCTGTTTTTAATATATTTTTTGTATTGGTAATTATGATTTCTGTTATCTCGTTTGTGTTTAAATTGCCACCAAGGTCTTTAGTGAGGTTATTTGATTTTAATGTTGTGATTACTGCTTTTTCTATTGCTTTGCTTAATGTTTTTAGTTTTTGATCATTTTTCTTTTCGCCTAACCAATCTAGTAAGTATGAGGAGGCAAGAATTGCACCTATTGGGTTAGCGATTCCTTTACCTGCAATGTCTAATGCTGTACCATGCACTGGCTCAAAAAGTGCATATTCATCGCCTATATTTGCGGATCCGCATAGTCCCAAGCTGCCAATCAGACCCGCAACTAGGTCGGAAAGGATGTCTCCGTATAAGTTTAGTGTTACTATAATGTCAAATTCCTCAGGATTTTTTACTAGTTGGTAAGCAGCTGAATCGACTAAAATTTCATCGGCTTTTATTGAACTGTACTTTTTTGCTTCATTGAAAAATATCTCTCTGAATAAGCCATCTGTTTCTTTTATTACTGTTGCTTTATGAACGACTGTTATTCTTTTTCTGTTATTTTTCATAGCATAATTTAAGGCATATTTGACTATTCTTTCGGTAGCTTTTCTTGAAGTTATTTTGAGTGTGATGGCTAGGTCGTTTGATTTCCATTCAGCACCGGAGTATAGGCCTTCCGTGTTTTCTCTGAATATAATTAGATTAAAGTACGGAAATTTGTTGTTAATTATGTTTATGAATGGTCTGAAGTTTATGTACAGATCAAAATGTTTTCTTAACATGACTGTGATGCTTGGGTAGGAACTTTCAGGTAATGTGGCTATTGGTCCTTTGAGTATTGCATCGCATTCTTTAAGTTTTTCGAAGGCAGAATCTTCGATAGGTTTCCCGCTTATTTTATAGAAATTAAGCCCAGCTTTTATTTCTATATACTCTGCATTAAAATTGAGTTCATTTAGAAGTTTTAAGGCTGAGGAGATAACCTCGGGGCCTATTCCATCACCATATATGACACCTATTTTATACTTCATAAGAATTCACTACCGAACTAATTTTTAATGTGAAAATTTTTGATTATGCATTTTTGATTGTGCTTTTTCGAAAAGTTCTGGCATGTATTTAAAGATTAGTTGGCGCATTTCGGTATCTGAGAGTGAGTGTTTTCTGCCGTTGTTGAACATTTGTAGGATTTCGGAGTAGATCATGTTGATTCTTTCATCATTCTTTATATGATCATAATGTATATTGAGGCTGTTAGTAATCCAGTATATTATTCCAGCTCTTCCTGAGTAGGGGTTGATTGCGATCTTTGGTTTTATTCCTAGCACTTTCTCAGAATCAAATGGTAAATAGACTTCTGGGTTTTTAAGTAATCCATCTATGTGAATACCTGCCATTGTTCTGAAAGCATTCTCACCGACCAAAGGATAATGGTCTGGTATGTTTAGACCTAACTTTCTAAAAAGCTGTGCTGCCTCGTTTATAGGTGTTAAGTCTATATCAGCGTTAGTGCCAAATAATTCTTTGTACACTATAAGCATTGCTTCTAATGGACAATTCCCAGCCCTCTCACCTATCCCAAAAAGTGTACAGTTTGAGTACATAGCACCATTTAGCCATGCAGAAATATGATTAGCTACAACTAAATGAAAGTCATTGTGGCCATGGAATTCTAAATACGTTCCGCTTATAGGTGTCTCGTTTATTATAGTTCTGATAAGCTGAGGAATACTTCTTGGTAATGGTACTTCGGAAAATGGTACTCCAACACCTAGAGTGTCTGCTAACTTTATAATAATTGGAAGTGAGTATTCTTCTGATAATTCCTTGACTTTTCTAATAAACGGTATAACCACACGCTTAACATCAGCTCTAGTAACATCTTCAAGAGCAATTTTTAAAGAGATGCCTTTAGACAGAGCCTTTGAGATCACCGATAAATATCTTTCCGTGGCCCTTTCTCTGCTTATTCCTAATTTGTAATAAATATGGTAATCGGAGATGGAACATAACATTACTGTTGTCTTTAATCCAGTCTGTAAAAGGAGCTCCACATCATCACTGTTTGCTCTTATCCATCCGATTGGTTTGGGGTATTCATAACCTTTTGATATTATTTTACTTATTACGGTTTGATCTTTCGAAGTGTATGGAAATAATTCAATAGTTTGGATAATACCTTTTTTTCCAGAAAGTTTATGAAGTATTTCATAGATTTCCAGTGATTCTTCAACAGTTAACGTTCTCCAACCCTGCTGTCCATCTCTTAAAGTAGTATCAGTTAAAAAGATCTTATTCCTAATAGGATCAAATGTTTCATAAGTTAAAATTGGAGGGGAATGATGTGGGAAAACATTCTTAAAAAACTCTAGTGTTGTAGTTTCTGAGTTCATGTCTGATTACCCCATCATGCCACAATCTTATGGAATTAACTTCTTTATATAAGTAGTTATTATCGTTTTTATATAAATTTCTTATGTGAGTTTGCCAATACATTTTTATCAAACCAATAATGTTTTAGTACGCCCAATTTAAATCTTACCCAAGGCAGTTTGATAGACTAATAACCTAATGATGTTGTTTATTACATACTTCGAACAATTGAGAGTTTGATATTTACGAATTTTTAATTATCGCATCTAAGAGTTTTATTTCTTTAAAGTTTCTTACATTCCTTATGATGAGAAACTCTTGAGCTTGAAAAATTTATCTCATACTGTTTTAGAGACCATTTACGCTCAATATTTTAAAATTTTGTAATTATCTAGATTTTTATCATGAAGACTAGTATCAATCTTTGATTGAGAACATAAATTCTTTGTGAGGAATCGTGCAAGGATTTCCTTTAGCATATTTTACAAATAATTTTTTATTTTTATCCATGATGTAGATTGTGCTTGAAAGTGTTTGTCCTTTGTTACCATGCCTGCATATTGATGCTGTTTTTCCATGGTATTTTGCGAGTATTAAAAAGTCATTTAATGTATATTCATTTTTTACTGACAAATAATCTAAAGCAATATTCATCCGTTCTATTGAGTCTTTTGCATAATAATTAGAGTCAAGAGATTCTAGAAAATTAGTGGCTATCATGAGTTTGTTAGATCGTTTTATGCTAATATTTTCTTTAAAGTTCTCTATTTTGACAAGGTTATTCTCATCTCCAAGTACATAAACTGCTGCACTATATTTTCCAGTCTTAGCTTCATCATAAAGAATATTGATGGCATCTTTTAATGTTGTACTATAAGCTAGAGCTTTATATAGGAGTACTCCCCTCGAATTTTCGGTCATGTATCCTAAAATATTGGCAACTGCCCCATATACTCCAGACTTTAAAGAGAATCCGCTGGCTATCCCTTTTGATCGATAATCATAGACTCCTACAATTTTCTCATCCATAATACGCAAATCTTCGCCTGTGAAAGGTTTATCTACTGGTTTATCTCTATTAACCATAAAAATAACTTTTATTAATGAATTAGGATCTATGACACCTATTATCGTGCACATATCTACTCAACCTCTAACATGCTCTTCACTACATTAATAATCTGTTGCGCAATGATTCTTTTAGATGAGAGTGGTATATGCATTATTAAGCCTTTCTTGCCTACTATAAAGACTTCATTAGTATCGGTTCCAAATCCTACACCAGAACGTCCAACGTCATTAGCAATAACTAAATCCGCATTAACCAAATTAAGATACTTCTCTGCTTCCTTTATGAGGACTTCATTTGAAACATTATACTCAGCTTTAAACGTCACCAATAGTATTTTGTCGTTCATCTTTCTTACGTATTCAACTATTTTTGGTGTTGATTCAAGTTCTAGATGTATATTGCCGGATCTGGAATTTATCTTAACAGGGCTTGGATTTTTTGCTTTAAAATCAGCTGGTGCTCCAGCAGCGATGAAAACTTGATAATTAGAATGTTTTAGTTCATTTAGTACAGCATTAAGCATGTCCTCAGTAGTTTCTGCATCAATTACTCGTATTCCACGCCTTGGCTTTACAGTGGAACGACCTAGTATTAGCGTTACGTTTGCCCCTCTTAAATAAGCTTCTTCAGCAATCTGAACACCCATCTTACCGCTGCTCTTGTTTGTTATAATTCTCACAGGATCGATGTATTCAATAGTAGCTCCCGCAGTTACTAAAAAATTCATACCTTTCAAATCCTTTGGATATAAAACATTAATAACATTAAACACAACATCATCAGTATCAGGAAATTTTGCCTTGTTTTCTTCCATTTTTGGTTCTATGATGATTACACCCATGGACTTTAAACGTTCAATCGCGTTGACTATAGCTTTATTCTTGTACATAGGTCCATGCATTGCTGGTGCAATAACTATGGGTGTCTGAGAACCCAGGGCGACTGATGCTGTAGCAGTGACTGGTGTGTCAGAAATGCCGGAGGCAATTTTAGCCAATGTATTAGCGGTACAAGGTGCTATTAATACTAAATCAGTCTTGTCTCCAAGAGCTACATGCTCAATGCCACCAGTAAGCTCAGTCACTACAGGGTTACCCGTTGCCCACTCAAAAACATATGGATGAACAATTTCCGTTGCAGAATGAGACATTATTACATAAACATCAGCTCCAAACCTGATCAATTCCCTGGCAACATCAATACTCCTATAAGCTGATACACTACCAGTAATACACAAGGTTATTTTTCTATTTAACAATTCATTACCCTTAGAACCTCTGATCAACTCCTTATCAGAATATTTCATAATAATAATACAGAGATGGACACAGATAAATATTCATATTAAATTATTTAAATAGATTAAATAAAAACATTACAGAAATGCGACAGGAAAGCCTAGAGCTTCAGTTCTGGGATGAATCGTCGACAGGTTTAAATAAATGCTTAAACAATGTTTTCTTGAGCGGGTCGCTCGCATGTGGTTCGGAAGTCCGAAAGCTGGAATAAGGCTCCGAGCCGAGAAAGGGGGGATGGTTCCAGCAAGCGGGCCATGGGCTACATGTCCATGGCGGGGGCTGCTTTGACACAGCCCGGAACTCGGTATGATGAAGGCTTGAGCCTGAGGAACCGAGAATCTCCCGGCTTCAGCCGTGGAGAGTGTCAAAGCCCTATAACGATTTACTCCTTAAAATTGATTCTTCCATCTCCATAGTTGTACTTAGCATACTCTCTCGAGTTACATTATGTTGATCTTCTACAAACACTAAAAATTATATACATTAGAGTTTATTTTAGTTAGGTGATTATATGAAAGTTATTAACATGCCCTCTCTTATTAACAACAACGTAAACTTATTAAGAATAATGGCAACTTTTTCGATAGTTGCGGCTGATCCTGAGATGGGAGATTTAGGTGTAGCTGTCGCATCGAAATTTATCGCAGTAGGACATGTTGTTCCGTGGGTGAAGATTAAAATAGGAGCTGTAGCAACTCAAGCATTGGCTAATGTTAAGTATGGTCCTACTGCATTAAGATATTTATCGCGAGGTTTATCACCATCTGATGTGATAAAAAAGCTTATTGAGAAAGATCCAAAACGAGAACATAGACAAATCGGCGTAGTTAATATGAAAGGAGAAGCAGCGGCTTATACTGGTTCGCAATGTCTTTCTTGGGCGGGGCATATTGTCGGTAATGGATATGCAGTTCAAGGTAACATATTAGCTGGTGAAAGTGTTATACAATCTATGGCTAGTGCATTTGAAAAAACGTCCGGAGAGTTAGTTGACAAATTATTAGTATCTCTAGAAGCTGGTGAAAAGGCCGGCGGTGATAAGAGAGGTAAACAGTCAGCAGCTATAATAGTAATGAGGGAATGTGGAGGATACGGTGGTTGTAAGGAAGGCGTCGGAAGGTATGTAGACATCAGGGTAGATGATCATCCTGAGCCAGTTTCAGAGTTACGAAGGATATTTAAGTTATGGGATTTAACACTGTTATCAAGAGAACCCCCATCAGCTGTATATGAATGGGACCATGTGTGGGATAAAATTGCTATCGCATTAGTAAAACTTGGATACTTAAAAACTATGCCGAAAAGTTCAAAGAGTATAAAATTAAAGAAAGCTTTTGAAAGATGGGTGGGAGAGAATAACTTTGAAAATAAACTTAGAAAAGATGGAAAGGTCTGGATCTCAATCTATGAACAATTAATAAATGCAGCGCAGAATATTCAATAGCATTTTCATATTTTAGAGCAAGTTTATTTTGTTCATTTAAAGAGAGTACATAGGTGAGGTGTTTGAAAGTTAAGACATTTGTTATTGGCCCACTGAATACTAACTGTTATGTAGTATATGAAGATAAAGAGGCCATAATAATTGATGTTGGTGGCGATCCGACACCAATAATAAACTTTCTTGATGATGAATTGATTAGACCAAAGTTGATATTAGCAACACATGGTCATTTTGATCACGTCTTAGGTGTAAGTATTCTTAAGAAAAAATATTCTATACCATTTATGATACATTCAAAAGACGTGACCTTTCTTAGGAATATTAAAGGAATAGTTAAAAATTTAATAGAAATGTATGACGTTAGAAGTGTTTTAAGCACATTAGATTATGTTGAGGATCCTAGACCTGATAGCACCTTTAGAGAGGGATCCATTATTAGTGTGGGAAAGATTTCGTTAAAAGTATTAGAAACACCAGGACATACTCTGGGTAGTTCATGTTTTCTTAGTTATAATACATTGTTTAGTGGCGATACGTTATTTAAGGGTTCCATAGGTAGAATGGACTTCGGTGGTGATGTAAATCTTATGAAAATAAGCTTAAAAAAATTGAAGAAGTTACCAGATAATTTTATTGTATATCCAGGGCATGGTCCTGTTACTACCTTAGGTTATGAAAAAACAACGAATCAGTTTTTGATTAACCCAGACATGCTCTAAAGTGTTCATTTGAATTTTATTGTTTCATTTATACTTTCGTCATTTAATTGTTTATAGTATTGCTTGTAATAAATGTTGATGAATTTCAGATCATCAGTCGATAAGTCTGGATAATCTACTGCTCTTACAAATTCTTCTAATTCATTTAAATTTGATATGCTAGGTATTACTGATGTGACCTTCTTTTCTGATAGTACAAATTTTATTGCCAGTTGCGAGAGTTTCATATTTTTAGATTTTGCAAATTTTAATAATTCTTTACTATTTTCTATAGCTCTCTTTATCCAGTTAATATCTTTTAAACTTCTATGCAACTTTGGATCATAAGTTATTGGCCATTTGCTTTCTAGTAATACGTCTGATGCATGTGGGACTCGTATAAAGTGTCCTATTTGATCTGAATTAGGAAAAGATAGGAAATCAATTCCAGGTTGTTGTTCAATTATGTTGTAAATATATTCTAAACCTTCATAACCTTGCCTAATTGCTTCAAAACCCTCTTCTTTCCATCCTAATGTCGGGCCTAATGCCACGCCGATTAATCTTACTATACTGTCCTTTTTAAGTTGCATCAGGAAATCCCTAACTATCTGATTTTTAATTATCCCCATTTTAGGATTATGTAACATTAGTATATCAATGTAATCTGTATTTAATCTTTTTAGTGATTGCATTACTGCAAAGTTTAAGTATTCTATGCCAAAGTTTTGTTGAGCTTTTCCATCTTTTTTATTATAAAAATCATAACCAATTTTCGTTAGTATTATTATTTTGTCTCTTTTAGACGAAAACACTTTAGCTAAAATTTTTTCACCTTCTCCGTCAGCGTACATATCAGCAGTATCGTAAAAATTTATTCCAAGAGCATAAGCTTTCTTTAATAAATCTTCAGCTTTATTAACGTCTGAACCCCACCAATCAGTAATTACTGACCAAATGCCAATACCTATTTCCGATATCTCTATTTTTGTATTTGCAACCTTTCTATAATTCATATACCTAATAGTTTTGCTTTAGAATATAGCTTTTCCGTCACGTTAAAAACATCTCATGATTCTTTTCCATTAGAGGATCGATGAGCCGCATGTTAATCAGTACCATCAATAGCTTGTTTATGATATGACAGTAGTCTTAACCAAGCTAATAATATAACAATTCAACTGATTATGTATATAACAAAAGTCAGGATTAAGAGAATTGATTCCTAAGATTTTAACTGAAAAAGAACGCAATAAGCACATGTTCAGTAGTATTAGTTTCAACACATAGAGTGTTCATTAGTTAAAAAATTAAGTATATATTACGTTTGGATTTTTGGATTGTGGTGATCAAATGAAGTTTGGTGTATTGTTAAAATTATCTCTTGACATGTCTCAGATTAAACTTAATGAAGATGGAAGACCTAAAATCGAGACGCCCCTTCGTGTAAATGATGTAGATAAAAACGCATTAGAAGAGGCTATACGGTTCAAAGAAAAAATTGGCGGTAAAGTTACTGTTTTAAGTATTATTAAATGGGGTCCTAGAAGTGTTCGAGAGAGGGAAGTCCGTGAATTAATTAAGAGTGCTCTTGCGATTGGTGCTGACGAGGCATATGTGATAGATGATGAGAAAATATACGATACGGATCCATCGGTTACAGCTTTTGTTCTGGCTGAATTGATAAAGAAATTAGGAGGTTTTGATATTATTTTCGCTGGTGAAGGCACTATTGATAGTTTTAGCTCTCAAGTTCCTTATAGGGTAGCTGAAATATTGGGTATAAGAAGTGTGGGCTATGCAAGAAAAATTGAGATAATAAATAATAATACATTTCGTGTTTATTGTGACTATGAAGATTATATCGAGGTTGTAGAAGTTAATTCTCCTTTGTTGATTACTGTTACTCAAGAAATAAACACGCCTCGCCTGCCTACTATAACACAGATATTAGCAGCATCAAGAAAACCATTTGTTAAATGGAATTTGAATGATGTTGGTCTGTCTGGGATTATTAATGTTGTGAACATAGTTGATATGAAGCCTCTTAAAGTTGAGAGAAGAGGAATTAGAATAAAGGGTGATACACCCCAAGAAATTGCTAAAAACCTTGTTCAAGCTCTTTTAGTTGAAAAAGTTATAGGGTGAAAAATAATGTTAGCTCTTGTTTTTTCTAACAGAAGCGATCATATCCTTGGTCTTGTTGAATTCTCAAAAAAGATAGCTGATGAGATAATAGGCGTTATAGCTTCACCTAATCCTGAGGAGCAGATATCGTTTTACGGTTATGCAGGAGTTAAAAAAGTTTATAAATTACAAGATGAAATAAACATTGATAATATTGTAAATCTTTTTATTCATATAGCGAGCGAATTAAAACCAGGTATCATTGTACTCTCAAACACAAAAATTAATAAAATAATAGCTTCAAGAATTGCTCAAAGGATCGGCTCATGTTATTTAAATGATGTTAGTGAAGTTAAATTTTCGAATAGTAAACTTATTTATCAGGTTCAAGCATTAGGTTCTATGGTCATGAAACTTGCTGAGCCATTAACTGCTACTGTTGTTGTTACGTTTTCTCCTCCAGTAATTAAAAATGTTCAAAGAGTTGAAGCTAAAGTTGAAGTCATCGAATTTCAATCCAGCGTTCAGGGTGTTAAGATTGTTGATCGTGTTAAGAAAGTTGCTGAAAATGTTAACATTGAAGATGCTGATATCATAGTGAGTATTGGGCGTGGTTTAAAGTCTAAGGAGGATTTGAATATTATTTATGAGTTAGCAAAAGTTTTAAACGCAGAAGTTGGTTGCAGTAGGCCTTTAGCAACAGATCTGAAATGGATGGATGAATCGAGATGGATCGGCCTATCAGGTAAAAAGGTGAAACCTAAGTTGTATATAGCAATTGGAATATCCGGCCAGCCGCAGCATATTGCAGGAATTAATAAATCCAAGATAATAGTGTCAATTAATAAGGATGAAAACGCGCCCATTAATAGAAATGCTGATTATGTGGTTGTCGCAGATTTGTACCAGGTAGTTCCTGAGTTAATAAACATTTTAAGAAAATCATAATCATTCTGGAATCTCTATTTTCTTAGGATCTTTCCAGTTAACAGCCATTAGCACTTCACTACTCTCTGGTTGTTGAGAGATTAAAGGAAATGTTTGCCAATCATTGGAAACTTGTCTCGCAAAATCGAAAATTTCTTCGTGTGTAGGGCTATATACTAACGCTTCTTTCATCAATATGGAGCTATTATAATTCGGTTGATGGACCCCAAGTCTTATACTTATTCTTGGTGCATATCCGCTTATTGCGAAACCTTTAATTTCTAAGAAGTTCGGATTAGATCTTAGAACCAACTTTCTATATCCCTCAGGATTTATCATGTTAACACCTTTGACAGCTGTTATTCGTATTACAGTCCTGCAAGGTAATTTTCCTAACATCTCAAGAGTTTTGTTTAATCGTTCCCAATGTGCATAGGATGACATCATACGTGGATAGACCGTTGAAGTCACTTTTATATAAGTTTCTGGGTCTGGTGCTGCTAAAGTAACATAGAGCTGAGTAGGTAGGTTATCAGTTTTCCATAATTCCTCTATTCTCTCAGGAAATGTTCCATTTGTGACTAAAAATGTTGATATACCTCTTTTTCGAAATTCAGTTATGACTTCTCCTATTCTGGGATACATTATAGGTTCACCATCATATGATATAGCTACATGTTTAGGATGCATAGCCTCTTTATGAACCTTTAAGATGTCATCACGCGTCGTAACATATTTTTCAATAATCGCGCGCGCATCACCATAGGTTAGATTTCGTGATATTGATTTATCGAGAAGATATTTTTTGTCAATCTTCTTAACAATACCAGCATTAGCTAGATCAACCAATGCACCTCTAACTTTTGTACGTGATATGGTAACCACATCACTTATTTCACCAACACTTACTGGTTCATTAAAATTTGAAAGCACTTTTACTATCGAAATCATGTTTTCATAATTTTCTAAGGATTTTTTTAGACTCTCTGTAACAATTAACACCTGGTTCTTAATTAAATCGTTAACTATTTCAGCTGGTTCATCGAAAAATTTGTATGATCGTTCTCTATTTTCCACATCTCTCCAGCAGAAAACACAGTGGAGATTACAACCCTTATAGGTTGTTGACTGTATACAAAGATGACTTTTTATTCCAAAAGGTGATTTGTAGCACATTCTTCTACCACCAGTTCTGAGACTCTGTTCAAACCAGTAACATGGCTTATATGCTGCATGTTTGTATCTCCCTATCAATATTTCTCTGTCTGCAAAGAATGCCATTCAGACACCTCTCCCAGAATTTTTCATTATACTAAATTAAAAAGGTTAACTCTCTTCATTGCTGAATTTAAGGGGTTTTCTGTTGTTTCTGTTTGATGTTTTGTTGTATTGGGTTCTGGGATTTGTTAAACCAGCACCTGCATGAACATATAGCTCGCTTGGAAGCTACTCGTTCAAATTCCACAATTTAGACCTATCAACAACTTATACAAGAAACAAAGCCCTAAACTTTCCTATCAAGCACTACATAAAAATATATTTTTTACTAACCGCAAACAAACTTGATATGAAGAATTTAAAATACAGCTTTTAATAAGGTCATATCCTTAAGATTAACAAAATAACATGTTCCGACTGATGGGTTTAATCCTTTCATTTTTTGTTTAATTGATTGTTCTTGCCATGATCCACTATTTATTAATAAAATATTCTTATATAACTTAGCAGCAGCCGCAATATGAACGTGCCCCATGTGCATTATGTCAGGCATGACTGTTATCACGTTGAAATCATGAGGATATGGAGCAACAATAACCTTACTATTAATAGGAATTATTAAATTTCTACGAAGAAGAAGCGATTCCATTGCATCAATAATACCTTCGCTTGTAAAACCTTTTAATGTGTATAATTCTACAGCATCGTCAAGTCCTCTACCATGAGAAACTAAAATATCAACACCAGCAATTCTAATAAAACTAGGATCACCTAACATACGAACATTCTTCATAGAATAAAGTTTTTGAGCGAACTCCCTAGGTATAGGTGGTGATGGAGCGTATAATCCAGAAACATCATGTTCGCCGGGTATCAAAAAAATAGTTATATCCTCAGGAATGCCGGAAAGAAGTTCAGCTAACATTTTATACTGTTCATCAACATTCATTGTTAATAATTCTTTTTCTTGATCTTTATATACACCGAATCCATCAACTAAGTCTCCAGCGATAATTATGAAGCGTAATTTCTTAATAATATTTCTAAGCTTAGGATCATCAGTGTTACCTTGCACAGTATTAATGAATGTTTTAAAACGATTTTCAACAAACTTTAAACTACCAACATGAAGATCTGAAAGAAAAGCAACGTAAAAATCATCATTCGGTCTTCTAATAGGTTTTAATGTTATACCAGGTAAAAGTATGTCATCAACTTCGAATTTATCATTATTTAAAACACCCACAAGACCAATAACTTCATTCTCTGCTATCCATGCAGCCTTTTTAAATGCTTGAGATGATGATGGAACTTCAGCAATAATCCTATTAACAGTTCCACTTTCTTTATCTTCAATCGTTATATCCTCAAGAACAATTTCAACCTTTTTACTGTTTCTTGTGACAGATAGCACGAGTCCATATGTTGCAGTCTTTCTTTGTTGAGATGACTCATTCTCAAAAAATCTTTTAACACTTTTCTTAATATCCTTCAATGGAACTGCATAACGCATGTCAGGTCTTTCAAGAAGAATCCTTTTCAACTTCTGATATCTATCAATAAGTAAGCGCGAATATCCATCAATAAGTTTCATAGACCTATCAACCTTATAACCCGTGAATGTAAACTTAATTTCAAAATCAACATGCCAAGTTTTCAACTCTCTTATAATCATTTTCTTATCTTTAGAACCGCTTAAAGTCAATGCATTACTAATGTGAGATACATTAACCACAACAGGCTTCGGACTGATACTATCCAAATATTTCAAAACCACCTCTATTACATTATCAACATCCGTACTGCCCATGATTAATTTAATAGCTTCAGGAGAGATTAGATAACCAGAATCTTTAAATTTCCTGACGATTTGTTCAACACTCATTTTTAACACACCATTATTTCTTTAACCCCTTTCCTATTATCTCCTGCGAAATTTTCACAATGTATTCTAAATCTTCAACAGTGAAACCTTCGGCATATAAGCGAACTTTGGGTTCAGTTCCTGAAACTCTTACAAGAACCCATCCTCGCTTTGTCTCGACCTTTACACCATCAATATCAACAACATTAATAACATCTTTAAAAGCAGATGACAAATTCTCTTTTATAAACTCCATAAAAACGTCCCTCTTGATATTATCATGATAAAAACTTAACCTAACACCAGGATAAACTGGTATTTTCTCCTCATTCAGAATTTGTCTTAACCGTTTTCCCTCAGATACCATAAACCCAATTAATTGTCCAGCAATATAAATACCATCTTGCCAAAAACCCCATGAAGGGTCAATGATCTTCCAAGGCTCAGCAGCAAGCACAACACCAGAACGTAACTTCGCATGCGTTTTACCAAGTTTTGTAACTTCAATCCGCCCACCAGCACGTTCAACAACTTCTCTAACAGACATCGAGGTATCAACAGAAACCACAACAATACCACCATTATTTTCCTCAACTTTCCTCTTAGCCATAAAAGCAATTATCGTACTCATATCGACAAAATTTCCATTCTCATCAATAACAGCTAATCTATCCCCATCACCATCATGAGCTAATCCAATATCAAAACCCAAATTCGTAACACACTTAGAAAAACATGATAAAACATCAGGTCTAGGCTCAGCCTCACGTCCACTAAAAAATGGATCAACATAATCATTTATGACATGCACATCAGATAATGTCCTGAGAATTCTAGGAGTGTATAAACCAGTAACACCTCCACCACAATCAATAATTATCCTAGGCCTCCATAATCTTTTGACAGACAACGTACTATACAAATCCCTAACATATACATTTGACACATCATAAAATTCGACTCGGCCATGTTCACCATGGGGGCCATTACTATTAAATTTGTTCATAATCGATTCTATAGCTTGTTCTTCATTCTCTATACTTTCTCTGCCGCCACTAAAATAAACTTTGAACCCATTAAACTCTGGTGGATTATGACTAGCAGTGACCATAATTCCTCCTGAAGCACCAAAATACTTAACAGAATATGCCATCACAGGTGTGGGAACCATACCGACAACAGCAGCATCTAATCCAGCACTAATAATACCAGAGATGATAGACGTTCCAAGAAGCTTTGAAGTATTACGACCATCCCACCCAACAACAATAAAACCATGATTCACATAACTAGCAACAGCAAAACCCAACCTTACAGCTAAATTACTAGAAATTTGAAACGGATAAATACCCCTTATACCAGAAGTGCCAAATAGCATCTTATTCCCTACTATAATAAGATTATCAATAACTTAAAACTTATCCTACCCATAACTTGATGCACCTTATAGCTTATTGATACAACTGTGCACGAGCTCTTTTCTTCTTCTTTAGAACCATATTAACTATCTCCAAAAATTCATTTATGCTTATTAAACCTCTCATTAAAGCCTCATCACAATTCATACCACTTCTTCTCTCAATTTCCCTATCTATCTCCAATCTATCCTCATGAGTAGTTTCATAAAATAGTCCAAGATTCATAAGCCACTCTCTAACAAGACGGCTCATACGTATCTATTAACTCCAACTAGTTCTATCTTATATTTTTTATTGCATAACACGATTCTTCCTTACTTTTTTAATGTTGCAGTAGCAAGTACCAATCCGCATATCATTCAGTCCAAGACAAACCTTAGAGAGGTTAAGAAGCGTAGAACCTAGAAGCTTGTTAGAAAAAATTAAGTTAGAAATTAAATCTTAAGTCTCTCTTTCCGTGTTAGCTTGTTTTTTGAAGTAATTCTCTATGCTTTTTAAAATTCTTTCACTTATTGTGTAGAAGTATACCGCTAAATCTCTTGCAGAAATGATGCCAATTACTTTTCCTTCTTTATTAACAACTGGTAAGTGTCTGATGTTCTTTTCTCTCATCAGCAACGATGCTTTAGATAGATAGTCCTCTTCATTAATAGTAATAAGATTCCTTGTAATTACTTTCTCTAAACGTTCATTTGGACTGACTTCATTAGCTACAATCCTGACTACATCTCTTTCGGTAAATATGCCTGCAAGCTTATCATCCTCCACTACTAAGACTGACCCTATATTCTTTTCAATTAGTATTTTTGCTGCCTCAAGTATTGTTATTGAAGGCTTTACTGTTACTAGCTTATCCTTAGGCGTCATTAACTCTTTAACCTTAATTTTTATTGCATAAGACATTTTTCCAAACCTTATACACAAAAACTTTAAAAATACTTTTCGAAGAATAGTTAAAATTATTAATAAACAATCAAATTATCCAATAAAATTGATAGAGTGACAAGAAATCTTGCTTTCAGAAGAGAGTGAAAGTTTATTTAAATATTAGTGCTTTAAGTATAAGGAGATATGCTTGGGATATCGAAAAACGCTTCAGGATGAAGAGAAATTTAGCAATCAGATGAGTCTTGAGGAAAAAGTTGGTAATTTGTTTATGTTTGGGTTTGACAATACTGGTGATAGTACAACAGTTACGGAAGAATTACGAACTCTCATCGAGCAGTATCATGTTGGGGGAGTAATTTATTTTTCTAGAAATTTAAAGAGCGCTAAACAAGCTGCTGAGCTCTCTCAATCTATACAATCAGTAGTGAAGCGTAATCATAAACTACCCATTATTATAGCTGCAGATCAAGAAGGTGGTAACGTGGTTAGATTAAAGGATGGTACAATATTTCCTGGTAATATGGGCCTTGGTGCTATAAATTCTAAAAAAATTGTTTATGAGGTGAGTCGTATTATCGGTAGGGAGTTAATATCGGTAGGAATAAACATGAATTTGGCACCAGTCTTAGATGTAAACACGAACCCTAGAAATCCTGTGATAGGTATTAGATCATTTGGTAGCGATCCTGAAATGGTTGCGTCACTAGGTGGAGCATATATTGAAGGTCTTCATTCTGAAGGTGTGCTCGCTGTTGCAAAACATTTTCCAGGACATGGTGATACATCGTTAGATTCACACTTAGATCTTCCAATAGTAAATAAGGAACTCGATGAACTAATGAAAATCCATATAAAACCATTCATAGATGCGATTAATATATTTAATGTCGATGCTATAATGACCGCGCACGTAGTGTATCCAGCTCTTGATAAGGAAAATCCTGCAACCCTTTCAAGTAAAATATTAACAGACTTATTACGTAAAAAGTTCGGATTTAATGGTGTTATAATGACAGATGATATGGAGATGAAAGCAATAAGTGATAGATATTCACCTAGTGATGCCTCTATTAAGGCTTTAAAAGCAGGCGCCGATCTTTTACTTTTCTCTCACACATATTCTAAACAGGTTGAAGCTTATAATGCCGTTCTCAAAGCAGTAGAAAATGAACATATCACAAACAAGGAGTTAGATGAAAAAATCAGAAGAGTTCATCAACTTAAACTTCGCATTACAGATCACATGAGCAAAATAGATCCATTGATTGTTGGTAAAAAGGAACATCGTGATTTTGAATTAGAGGTCGCTAAAAAGTCTGTCATATTATTAAAAAATGATAACCGAGTACTACCAATTGAGAATAAGCGAGCTGTTATAATTGTTGAATCAAAAATAGGTGTTTTATTACAAGTTGAAGAGAAACAACAACCACTATATTTATCTGAAGTACTTAAAAATTCTCTTAAAAAAATAAAAAGCATAATTATTAACAAGGATTTAAGTAACAATGATTATAGCAAAGTTTTTAAACTTTTAGAGGATGATAATACAGCTGTATTTTTAGCTGTAATTTTGTCCAAAGAAGACGCCGAATTCTTTAATAAAATAGTGCGAAATAATAAATATGATAATGATACTGTAACAATCCTTTTAAAGAATCCTTTCCTCATAAATTATTTAGATACCAATCTCAGTGATTCAATAGTAATAGGATATGCCCATACACCATGCATGATTGTTGCAATTAGCGAACTTATTACAGGAAAAATTAAGCCTAATGGTAGATTGCCAGTTAACCTGAACGAAGAGTATAAAATTGGTTATGGGATGAGAGATTTTTAGGTGATCCCATGGAATTGCATTATGGAAGCCCTGAAGAAGCTGGATTAGACAAGATTAGATTAGATAAAATCAATGAATTCATGAAAAAATACGTTAATGATGCTTTTCCAGGTGCTGTACTTCTCATTGCACGTAAAGGTGTGATTGCATTTCATGAGGCATACGGTAACTCACAAACCATACCAATAAAAAGGGTAATGACTAAAGACACAATATTTGATATAGCATCACTCACTAAACCTTTAGCGACATCGATAATCATTATGAGATTAATTGAAGATGGTCTTATAAATTTAAGACAAAAAGTTTCAACAATATTCGACGAAATAGAAAAAGACGAAACAAAACGAGAAATCACACTATGGCACCTACTCACTCATACATCCGGGTTACCTGCATGGGAACCTTTTTACAAAGACTTTAAAAACAAAAAAGAGATAATTAAAGCTGCGCTTAATGCTTCCCCTACAAACAAACCAGGTGAAAAATACATGTACAGTGATTTAGGCTACATTATCTTAACTGGCATTGCAGAAGAAATTTCCGGTAAAACATTTGACAAATTATTTGAAGAATATGTAGCATCGCCCATACATCTCAAAGATACAATGTTCAATCCACCAGATCATTTAAAATTCCGCATAGCAGCAACAGAATTATGCGAATGGAGAGGAAAAGTCTTAGTTGGTTCTGTTCATGATGAGAATGCTTACGCAATGGGTGGCGTGAGCGGACATGCTGGACTTTTCTCAACAGCATTAGAAATAGCTAAAATAGCACAAACAATACTTAATGGTGGAATCTACGGATCAAAAGAAATTCTATCGAAACCTTCTGTTCAGACTATGATAAAAAATCATGTTAAACATTTAGGTGCTGGTTATGGTTTAGGATGGATGATAAATGATACGCCCAATGGAACATCAGCCGGTGACCTCTTTTCTGAGAAATCTTTCGGCCACACTGGCTTTACAGGAACATCACTTTGGGTTGATCCAGAAAAAGAACTAATAGTAGTTCTACTTACCAACAGAGTACATCCAACAAGACAAAATACAAAACTTATAGAACTAAGACCAAAAATACACAACATGATAGCATCGGCCTTAACAAAATTTTAGGCACATCTAAAGACAATTTGCCCTTGTCAGCGTTTTCAAAATAGATATGTTTAATTATGAGTACAGAAGAGCATTGACGTCCACTTCTTCCGGAAACTGAGGCTGAAAGACCATGGAAGTGTTAAGAGCTAAAAAATCCCAGTAGAAGCTCCAAGAGATCTAATCAACGAATACTTTAAGGTTAAACAGGAAGCCCTTAAACTTATCTTTTGCTATGTTAAACTCTCCGAAAAGGCTCATCTAGAATTTGGTAGAGAAGATAGGAGAAAGTTTAAGGAATGAACTGCTAAGGGAATGGAAGTACTCAAAACACTACGTTGACTCTGCCATAAACTCAGTGATCATGTTGGTCAAAGGATGGATAACTCTTTATAAGGGGGAGCTATTAACAAGCCGAGGATAGTGAAGAAAACCGTTTACATCAAGAACACACAATAATAATTTGTTAAAAATGCATAAAGACGTACGAAATATGGATTAATGGAAGCCTATATTTTGAGGAAGATGTGGATTTCTGCATTAAAGTTTATCCACGAAATATTCGGTGAGTAATCATTAAGTTTCTAATTTTATTCTAATCTCGCAAGAAGACCCCATGTGTAAGCGTGGGGATGAATTGCGTTAGACTTTAATATCTAAAAAGTTAGTTAAAACTTGCTATGAAGTTGACTATCCAAGCGGGTGTTGTTGGACTGACTCGAAGGAAAAAAGACTTGTTGGATAGGGAATACTTTAACCTTCAGAAGTTTCTTAGGGGAGACAAGACTGTTCCGTTGTATTCGGCGAATAAGCAACAAGCTCTTAGATACTATCAAAGAGTTAAGCATAAAGAGTATCCGCTTAGCTTGAGAAACGACTTAATTAACCTTAGAAAGGCTAAGGCATTTTGGTTTTTGAAGATTCCAGTCTATGGCGTAAGGGGAGGAATAAAGGTTCCAGTTAAGCCTCACAGGAAGTTTCCAGAAAACGCTAAACTATGCGAAAGCAAAATCGTAAAGCGAAAAGACCGCTACATCGCCATGTTAACCTTCGAGTTTCCAGCCCCGCCCATGCGAGAATGCTCCTCCATCCTTGCTGTGGATTTGGGCGAGCGTTTCGCTGCCACTGCGGTGCTTTGGCAGAATGAAAACGTAATGAAAGCCCAATTCTACGGTAAGGAAATAAGAGGCATAAGACGACATTACGCATGGCTCCGTAAGAGGCTTCAAGAGAGAGGTCTAACCCAAGTCGTGAAGAGAGTTGGAAGCAAGGAGAGAAGGGTGGTTAACGTCATCCTTCATCGAGTCAGCAAATGGATAGTCAACTTCGCCCTTGCAACCAACTCTTACATAGTTTTGGGAGACCTAAAGGGAATAAGAAGGAGAGTGAAGGGCAAAGGCAAACGCTTAAACAGGATAGTAAACAGCATGCCATATTATCGCTTAACGAAAATGATAGAGTATAAAGCTATGCTCGTAGGCATACCAGTGATAACCACAAGCGAAGCCTACACTTCAATAACGTGCCATGTCTGCGGGTGTGAAGGAAAGCGCAAAACTCAGGGCTTGTTCGTCTGCCCCCACTGCGGAGAATACAACGCAGACCTAAACGGAGCCATCAACATCGCTAAAAAATTTGAGAGGTGGATGAGCTATATGCCCATCTACGGGGCTGCAAGTGAACCAGCCCTTAACCACGCTTGCGTGGAAGCCCCATCCGTAAGAGTGGGGTAGTTCACCCCCATCTTCACATCTTTAGTTAATTGAAAAGGAATCATCTATTTGCGGGAAGGAGATCGATAAAGTAGAACTTTTTACGGAAATTTTTACCTCCTAGCACTCGCTCTACAACTTCTCCAACTTTTATTGGTACTGGCTTCTCAAATAATGGACCATCGTATACAAAGCTGTGATACTCCCCCTTCTCTCCAGCTGGATCAACATTTGATGGTAAATTTTCGATAAACTCCTCATTTATTTCACGCCCAACATAAGATGAATCGAGAACCTCTGCGTCTACGCTAGTTATGATAGCTTTAAATCCCAATTTAATAAATTCTAGCACAAGCTCTTTTGTGTCTCTTCCCCAGAGTGGAAAGTAGCCTTTAAATCCCTCTAATGCAAGCATCTTTTCCCTATACTTGCGCACATCTTCCAAGAAAATATCTCCGAAGACAAAACCTTCAATCTTACCCTTATATTTGCTTAAGGCACTCCTCATTATATTTTCATACTCTTCCATAGAACAATTTTCCGGTATGTAAACTAAATCTAAGGGCATCCTAAGCATTGAAGCTTGCATCTCCATCAATGAACGCCTTACACCATGCAGCGTAACCCTATCATACTCCCTTGTTACAGTTGTTAGGAGACCTAGTGGCTTCATTAAATCATTATGAACAACTTTATATAATGAAAGCATACTGTCTTTGCCACCGCTCCAAGACACAATAACTTTATCTTTCATATGTTTGTTTTAAGATGAAATAGTACTTAAACTTAAGTTTAGGTTACTAGTCAGTGAAGATGAAACTGAAGATAAACTAGAGAGGAAGACTCATGCGCAATTCATGAAGCCCCCATTAATGAGAAATTTTATTCATCAATGAATAACTTCTCTGCCCTTTAAAGTGTTTTTTCGTGAAATTAGATACTTTTCCGACCTCCCAATAAATTTTGACGTTACTTCAACAGTCTTCCTATAGGATCTTGACTCTCCATCACTGAGCAGAGTGATCGTTTTCTTTCTCGTTGATTTCTTCCTCAATTTTGTTCGTAGATAGCTAAATGAGCTTGATACAGTGGGTTCAAATCTGGAAGTATAAAATTATCATGGAAAATTTTGTTCAACTTTTAGCAGTTTTAGCAAAAAGTAAGCTCAATTTGTGTTCTTTTTAAAGCTTTTTTCATAGTGCGGGGGGTGGGATTTGAACCCACGCAGCGCTAACGCACAGGGTCCTAAGCCCTGCACCTTTGACCTGACTCGGTCACCCCCGCTCTATATTTTTTAACAGCTTGTATAATATAAGCTTTTGATCAGAAATGGAAACTGTTTATTATTATGTTTATGTCTTTTTTAAGATGGAACGATGTGGAGTGTTTTGTTAAATCGTTGATGTAAAATTTTTAATATTAACTGGCTGATCTTATAGTTAGGATGTATGACGTTATATGTGATTGAGGCTTCAGAAGCTACAAAGCTTAGGGGTACAAAAACCACATCTATTATATCAACCCAATAGAATCAGCACAAAAGCTAGTGTTAAAACAGTTGTGGTCAAACTTGAGAGGATATACGGAAAAATGATGATTATGGTAAAATTACTAAACAATAAACTTCGTGAACGAGCCATCATGATCATTCGTGAAATTGCTGGGTCGATGATGATGCACGACTTGCTTATGAAATATCTAATGATGTAAGATTAGCATCGCTTATTGTATTGGGTATTCAAGATATACAAACTGCATACAAAGTACTAAAAAATGACTGGAATTTACGTAAAAACATTTAAGAAGTTCTAAACAACACAAAACTTGTTCTTCATGATAATACTTAATTTTGTAAAACTAATAATGAAAATGATAGTAATGATTAATAATTAGTTACTTTAAGGCTCTTCATAATGAAGAAGGGAGCGCGCTGTTCCTCTTTTGCTCTGAAGGGCAAGATTTTTCAGTTGTAAACAATTCTCAAAAGCTCTCTATGATGATCGTTGGTATTGTTTTCATTACTAGTTATAAAGTGCTATAGATAAGTTTAAATATAATATCAATTTCTGATATCTAGATTAGATATGAATCCAATAACTGTTCATTTAGAGAGAGGTATCTTTAGGGCTTATGTACTATGGATGTGTAGTGTTGAGGAGCGTTGTGGTGATGATTTCCTACATTTAGAAATGGAGCATGGACATGTATTAAGTCCTGGTAAACTTTATCCAGTTCTCAAAGAACTTACTGAAACTGGTTTGCTTGAGATTAGAGTAAAAAAAGAGCATGGAAAAATTCATAAATATTACAAGACCACAAAGAAAGGTTTAAATGTATTAAATCGGACAAAAAAAGAGTTGGGATCGCCGATGAAGCAGTTTATTAAAATATGGCTTTTTGGTTAAGGTGATTTAATGCGTTTTATAAGAAATAACAGTAGAGTGTCATTAGTTCAGATTATTAAGAATAATGGTTATCTGCAATTTTTTGGTCCGGCAATAGTTGTAAGTGTTGCTTACATGGACCCAGGAAATTTTGGTACTGACATTTCTGGTGGTGCTATTTATGAGTATAAATTATTATGGGTGGTATGGCTTGCAAACTTAATGGCCATGTTACTGCAGTATCTTTCGGGTAAAATTGGTATTATAACAGGTAAATCACTGGCAATGCTTACCGCAGAAAAATTAAAGTCTCATAGAAAGATTATTTTGTACTGGTTAGCCTCAGAAACATTTGCTGTTGCTACTGATTTAGCAGAATTCTTAGGCGTTGCTTCAGCACTTTACCTAATTTTTAAGATACCTTTACTTATTGCATCATGGATCGCAGCGTTCGATGTAATTATAATCTTCGCACTTGCCGGTAAAAGATTTCGTCATGTTGAATTACTGATAACTTATTTAGTATCAGTAATAGGCTTCGGCTACATTTATGAGATCTTAATCACGAAACCAGATTATTATAGAATGGTATATCACTCATTCGTTCCTGTACTCACAACTAATGAAGAACTTTTTATTGCAGTGGGCATAATTGGTGCGACAGTAATGCCTCATGCATTAATGCTTCATTCAAGATTAACCAAGAATAAACTTAAATATAATAATGATGATGAAAAACGAAAGCTTCTTAGATATCACTTATATGATACTGTATTAAATTTCACGCTCGCGGGTTTAGTTAATGTAGCTATAATGGTTATGGCCGCGGCAGCATTTTATAAAAATGGTATTCATGTAGCTACTATAGATGAGGCATACATAACGTTAGAACCACTTTTTGGTATAGTTGCGAGCCAAGTTTTTGCTATAACTTTGTTAGCATCAGGGTTATCCTCATCAACCACAGGCGTACTAGCAGGACAAGCTATACTAGAAGATTTACTAGGGTCTAAGGTTAGCCCGTGGATAAGAAGAATCATTATAAGAGTAATAAACGTAATACCAACCAGCATTGCTATAACTCTGGGTTACGATCCCTTATCATTGTTGGTCTATAGTCAAGTTATACTCAGCATGATGATACCACTTCCATTAATCCCACTAATATACTTCACGAGCAACAAAAGAATCATGGGCATGTACACTAACAAAAAAATAACTACTATTCTATCATTAATATCGACAATAATAATAATTGCACTAAACGCATACTTACTATTAAGTTTCATCATATAATCTTCTTTTAGGATAAGAAACTATTAATCTATTTCAAATCACACAACAAGAGCTTCTTGGAACATTGATAAGAGAACGTTAGGCCGCTTTCAGAACAGGAAAATATGTCTTGCCTTACTATACCAATAAATAATCAAAATCTCAAACATTTTGATGCTTTCTGAAGAATTATCTCTTTTTATTACAGAAATTAAAAAGATTTTTTTACACGCTTTTCCGCAAAAGTCTTTACATATTGTAGTTCATCCATTGCGATTTCAAGTTTTCCAAGTCCTGGATAATTTGATAAAATTCTAAAACCATCTTTGTATTCGATCATACCACTTTTGACCAGTGTGTTTTTAAGACTTATATCAGAATCTAAATCTGTGAAGATTATATTTCGTGTAGATGCTGCAAAATGAACTGCTGCTGCAATGGATATTGCTCCTTCCATCATACACCCCACTACATTTTTTATAGCTGCGGCCTCACTTATTGCAGCTATTTTTAAAGCATTTCTTATTCCACCACTTTTCATTAACTTTATGTTAATAAAATCGGCTGCCTCTGACCTGATTACATTTATCGCATCATAAGGGCTGCGAACAGATTCATCAGCCATTATAGGAATATCAACGCTCTTTCTGACAAAGGCTAAACCGCTGATATCATGAGCCTTCACAGGCTGCTCAACGAGTTCTAAATCAAATCGCCTAAGCTGATTAATAGCTTTTATAGCTTGTTTAGGAGACCACGCCTGATTGGCATCCACAAAGAGCTTTATTGAGCCACCGACAGCATCCCTTATTGATCTAACACGCTCAATATCATCATTGAGATCAAGACCAACTTTTATTTTAATTATTTTAAAACCCTTATCCACCAGTTCAATCACCTTTTTAACAGCATCACTAACCGGCATTATTCCAATAGTAAAATCCGTTTCAACCATATCCCGAAAACCACCAAGAAACTTAAAAAGTGGTAATCCCAACCTTTTAGAATACAAATCATAAAGAGCGATATCAAATGCAGCCTTGGCTGCAGTATTACTAAAAATAGCATTATCAACCTCATCAAGTAAACCTGATAGCATGCTCGAATCAAGACCTATAAGTTTTGGTGCAATGCTTTCTGCGGCAGCGAGCATTGTACCTTGCGTCTCTCCAAGTATATGAGTTGATGGAGAACCCTCCCCCCAACCCTCAAATCCCTCCGAATCAGCTATCCGCACAACAATCTCTTCACTTTGATCAGATGTACCAAGCGAAATTCTGAATGGCGCCTGATAGTAAACTACACCAGTATACAGATCAATACTTTTTATGGCACCCATAACATTCACCATGCATGAAACACAAGCCATCTATAATTATTTAACTTATAAAAAATGCATTAACATATAAATATCCTTACAACCTGAAAGCCTCGCCTCTTTAGGGCGGGGATTGTGTGGCAAAGTATATAAGCTCTGCATCCTTTAGCATACCTTGGGTATAGCATATACCCGAGTCCCGCACTGTGCGGGATAGGGGTAACGCGCCCGAGGCCGGGCGCAGAGCTAAGCCCAGCAAGAACTGGGAATGTAGCCCTAAACCTCCCCGGAACCCTAGACCTTTAGGTAGGGCGGGGAGGAGATCTGGTTCTTTAATCTCTTATTATTAGCTCTTCTATGTCTTCTGGGTAATATGTTAGCTTCTCGTATCCATCTTCTAGTATCAGTATTGTATCCGAGTGTCTGAATCCTCCAATATCTTTAACATATATTCCAGGCTCTACTGTAAGTATCATTCCAGGCTTGAGCTCTCTATCATCACCTATATCTAGGAATGGTGCTTCATGGTATTCAAGTCCTAACCCATGACCTGTATGGTGTCTCCAGTAATTCCATAGACCTTTTTCCTTGAAGTGTCTTCTTACTGCCCTGTCTACATCGCTACATCTAAGCCCAGCCCTAATATTCTCAAATGCTACTCTCCTAGCTTCTAACATTAGTTTAAAATATTTCTCTTGTTCGCCTGTAGGCTCTTCCATAATCATTGTTCTCTCAAGCTCCGCGCCATAACCACTGACCACAGCAGTGGCTCCTGTTATTAAGACATGCCCTCTCCTAATCTTAGCATGGATATTGTGTGAGTGAGGGTAGTAAGAGTGAGGTCCAACCTGACCTCTAAATCCTGCATGAACACCGCTAGTCCAGCCCCACGACCTGTAAGTGTTCCCTAAAGCTTTAGCCATAGCTAACGTAGCCTCCATGCTAGCTCTAAGTGAAATCTCATCCTCTATGAGTCCGGGCTTAGTGTAATCCTGGAGAAGCCTATGAGCATAGGAAGCCCACTTAGAACTTTCCCGAATAAGCGTGACCTCCTCCATTGATTTAATCATTCTAAGATTCTCTACAAGGTCACGCTCGTAGCTGAAGGTAGCCTTTAGTACATCGCTAAACCTAGGACCTCTATAGCCGAAAATATGACCATAACCATCTGCATCAAAACCCAAACGCTTCCCCTCAAAGCCCATCTCTTTAAGTTCATTAGCAATGAATGTAATAGGGTGAACCTCACTAGGGTATTCTTCATAGTATACAATGTTATCAGCATAAGAATACTTGAGAGCGTGCTCATACTCAAGGAGAGGAACAAATAAAGTAACTTCACCACCATCGTCAATAAACACTGTAATAGGTCTCTCAGTAGGAATAAAAATGAAGTTTGTAGTATAAGCTATGTTAGCCGGCGAAATAAGACAAAGGCCGTTAAGACCTTTACTCTTCATTAAGGAGGTGATTCTGGAAATCCTATCTTCTATTTCCTTCCTAGAAATAATGAACATGGCCCCACACCTTCTTGATAAGTTGTAGTTAAGAAACTTAAATGTATCGCTGTGTATATTACGAATACGTCTGATCTGTTATCTTTGTTTATTATTAAAATAAAAGGGATTATTTCATATTTTGCAGAAGTGCATAATGTTAATGGTTAAAATTTATTTGAAAGATAATGTAGTTAGTGAAGACTTATATTTTGACGGATTGTTAAATATACTAACTGGTCATGAATAAACTTAAAAGGTGAAGTATGAAATGAATGAAAAAAATAAATATGTATATTTATCATTTGCGTTAGCGATCAGCATTATAGCTGCAGTGCTAATAGAATTGGTTTTTATAATTATATTACTAAGAGGTATTATGATGATCTTTAATTTTCCATATGTGATATTCTTGTTTTCATTATTAGTGTTAGGTGCGGTAAATAATATCATGTTTTTAAAATCAACTAATTATGCAAGGATTTTCTTCAAAAATGTGACTCCGATATCACTTATATTGGCTGGGTTAGGTATAATCGTTGGTTACTTAGGTAATTTTGTGGGGCTCTTTTTGATATTTATAGCGTACATCTTTGAAATAATAACCGGTATGAAACTTAGAGATGATTTAGCTATGATATCTGATAGTAAATGGTCAGGAATTTTTGTGGGTGGGGTGGTAATTTTTGTACTTTCGATGCCTCTTATGATTTATAATGTATATTTTGCGTTGATACCAATGATAGGTGATGCGATTAAAACTGTAGGAATTTATTTTATTTATAAGGATTTAAGAGGCTAGCTTTCTCTGCTCTAAAAAGGCGAGATTTACAGTCGTAAATCAGGTATATGTGTGAGTTAATAAGAATAAATAGGTGTATTTTGTAGGTGTGAATATGAAGGATATTATAGAGAATGCAATAGATTTGTTGAGGAAAAAGGATTTAGCTAGAGAAAATCTTATTAAAATATCAAGAGAACTTATTAGAGTTTCGCGTAGTATAGTTGTTGGTGTTCATAATGGAGACGATGTTAAAGAGTTGATAGAGCAGGCTAAAAAGATGGTTAATGAGATGTTATTTATCTTGAAAGATCATCCTGATCTTATTGATTCTGTTAGAAGTTCGTTGCAGGAATACTCAGAGGCTCTTATTTTTAATGCTATTCTTTATGAAAATAGGTTAATGAGTTTTACTGAATTAGATGTGGATCCTGCTTCTTATCTGCTTGGCGTTTCTGATGCTTTAGGTGAGCTCAGACGTGAGGCAATAAAGAATGTTGATCAGTGGAAACTTAAGGAAGCAATGAAAATTCTTGATTTGATGAGAAGTATAAATAATGAATTAAGTAAATGGGATTTGCCTGATGCAATAGTTCCTGGGTTACGTCATAAGGTTGATGTGAATAGGCGTCTTATAGAAGATTTAGAAGTTATGATCTCTGAGGCAAAAAGAGCCCATGATCTAATACAGTCTATGTCGAAATTAACAACTTATTTTGAGAAAAGATGATTACTTTGTTTTCCTCTTTAGCATGTGTACAGGTTTGCCTAGAGCGTCCTCTGCTGCCTCCATTATACTTTCTGATAGCGTAGGGTGTGGATGCATCGTAAAACCTAAATCTTCCATTGTTGCACCCATTTCTATCGCTAGGGCTATTTCACTGATTAATTCTGATACCTTAGGGCCTATCATTTGAGCACCAAGCACTACGCCTGTTTTTTTGTCAGCGATTATCTTTACAAATCCTTCAGTACTGTTTTCGGTTAGAGCTCTTCCTGATGCAGCAAAAGAAAATCTACCTATCATAGTGTCATAACCATAGTTCTTTGCTTCTTGGTCAGATAAACCTACTAGTGCTATTTCAGGATCTGAGTATATTACTTGTGGTATTGCCTTATGGTCGTACTCGCTTGGTAATCCTCCTATCACTTCTGCTGCTGTTAGACCTTGTTTGAAAGCTTTGTGAGCTAAATATGGTGGGCCAACAACGTCACCTACAGCATAAATATTTGGTATATTTGTCCGCATCTTCTTATCAACTATTATGAAATCTTTCTCATCAAGTTTTACACCAACGTTCTCAAGACCCAGTGAATTTGAGTTAGGTCTTCTTCCTACTGAGACTAGTATTTTTTCAATGTTCACTTTAAAATCTTCGCCAGTCTTTTTTCTAATAGAGGCCTCTATTGTTCTGTTAGATATGTTTATATTTGATACTGTTGACTCTGTATGTATTTTAATTCCTAGTCTTGTTAAGATTCTCGTTTCAAAGCGTGCAATTTCTGGATCTACTCCTGGCAATATTTGATTCATAAGTTCTACAATTGTCACTTGTGTTCCTAGTTTTGCGAGCGCTGTTCCTAGCTCTATTCCTATTGCGCCACCACCAACTATTAATAAGCTGTTTGGTATATCATCCATTTCGAAAATATCCTTTGATGAGAGTACATGCTTATTGTCAAAAATTAAATTCGGGAGTTGTATTGGTGTTGAACCTGTAGCTATTATGATATTTTTTGTATCTATGACTTGCTCGTTATTATTTGTTTTTACTATTACTTGTGTTGAGGATTTTATGCGGGCTGTCCCAGTTATGATTTCTGAACCATTTTCTTCACATAAATATTTTATTCCATCTCTTAATTTTGTTATTATCTGGTCTTTCCATGTTTTGAATGTTTTGAAATTCACACCTATCTTTTCGCTTATTATTCCCATTTGCGAGCTTTTGATATTCCAGTAAAGGTTTGACATCTCTATTAGTGCTTTACTCGGTATACATCCATAGTTTGTACATTCACCACCAATAACATTACGTTCTATTAAGATTGTTCTCATTCCCAGTTGTCCTAAGCGTATAGCAGATACATAACCACCTGGACCGGATCCAATTACAACAGCATCATATTGCATCTTCTTCACACCAATAAGTTAACCTACACACACGTTATAAAACTTATACATGAAATATTTTTGAATATGGAATTTTATCATAAAGGTTTATATTCACTAAACAAATTATACTACATGGTGTTGATCTTTGTCTTTGATAGCATCTATTACATTGCCAATTGATGAAGAGACGACTGAGAAAGTTGTGAGAACTACAGCTCGTCGTTTTGCTGATTCTGAGATTGAGCCGATTGCTTCAAAGATAGATAAGAACGATAGTTATCCTTTAGATCTAATAAAGAAAATGGGTAGAGAGGGATACCTGGCTATGATGGTGCCTCAGGAATACGGTGGGTCTCCTATGGATATGCTCAGTTATTCTATTGTTATTGAGGAATTCTCGTATTCTAGTGCAGCTATAGGCATTATCACTGAAGTTCATAATAGTCTGGTTGAAGCTGTGATTTCTAAATATGGTACCAATGAACAAAAAGAATACTATTTACCTAAACTTGCATCAGGTGAAATGATTGGTGCGTTTGCATTAACTGAACCTAGTGGTGGTTCTGATGCTGCTAATCTTAAACTTAAGGCTACAAGGGTTGGTGATAAATATATATTAACTGGAACAAAGATTTTTATAACTAATGCCGCTTATGCGGATTTATTCATAGTATTTGCTAGGACTGGCATGCAAGAGGATAAACATAGAGGAATATCAGCTTTTATAGTTGAGCGGAACACAAAAGGCTTTAAAGTCGGTAACAAAATAAAAACCATGGGAATAAGAGGAACTGGCAATTCAGAATTGATATTCGAAGACGCTGAAGTCCCTTCGGAAAACTTACTTTTAGGTGAAAATCAGGGTTTTAAAATCGCTATGGATGCTCTTAATGATGGTAGAATAACGGTTGCTGCAATCTCGCTTGGATTAGCGAGAAGAGCATTCGATGAAAGCTTTAAGTATGCACTTCAACGAGAGGCATTCGGCAAACCGATTGCTGAACATGAGGTCATAAGTTTTATGCTTGCAGACATGGCTACTGAAATAGAATTAACAAGAAGCATGCTTTATAGAGTTGCAAAATTACGTGACAAAGGTATAAGATGCGTGAAGGAAATCTCAATGATAAAACTTTACGCTGCCCAAATGGCCATGCGTATAACAAACATGGCAGTACAAATACATGGCGGTTATGGATATTCCTCAGATTTCATAGTCGAACGATTATTCAGAGATGCAAAACTAATGCAGATTGGGGAAGGCACTGACGAGATACAGAAAATGGTAATATACAAAGAGCTCCTACGTTCCTCAGGACAAATTATCAAATAAATATCACCAATAACTTCTCTTAATCTTAGCAAAATAAAAAATTATAACAAAGGAACTTTCTTAGATAATGCAGCAACTATTATGAAATCTCAGTTAGGGCATCAACTTTATAATACTAAAGATATTTTAATAGAAGGAATCCCCTGTGTCATTACGTGATATACAGAGTCATGGACTTATTGACCCTACGCCTGATCTCTGTTTAGCATGCCGAGGAAGTAGAATGTTATGTGGACGAGTATTTTGCCCCATTATTGTAAAGAATATGAAGAAGAGAAAGCTTAATGTCAATAATCAAATTTATGGATCAAGTCCTCCAAGCATTTTTGTAGGTAGGATTGGATATCCCAGAGTTTATGTGGGTCCCATGACTCCACCATACACAGGTGATACAACGATACTTGATTTACCAGAAGGTTGGGTTTATAAAAAGATTGAAGAAATAGTTGATTATAGATTTTCTCTTGTTCGTGGAAAAATTGTTGTCAATGTAAAAAATGCTTCAAATCCATCTAAATATTTAGAGATTGTCCAAGAATTTGCAATGGGAGAAAAACCAGTTGATGCAGAAATGATTCTAGAGAAAAAACCCTCTGGCTCACTTACATTTAATGAGGAAACTCCACCGTATGGTCCTTCAGCACCTTTAAAAGCTATCAAATTAGGTGGAAACATCTATGTTGATGCAAGAATCGAAAAAGTTTATTATGATAAGTATTTGAAGGCTGAGGAAGCTGTCCTTCAATTATATTCTAAGAAAGTTCCTGTATCGCGCATACAAAAAGCATTTAGTGCAGGAATTCTTGGAGAAATAAAAGAAAGAAAATTTGTACCTACTAGATGGAGCATAACTGCTGTTGACGATATTCTCTCGAAAAATATTATCAATGAAATAAAGCACTACCCAATAATTAACGAATACTTAGTTTATGTAAGAAAACACCTTGATAACCTATTTATTGGGCTTCTCATACCAGATTACTGGAGCTATGAATGGATAGAGGCCTGGTTTCCACAAACAACATGGAACCTAACATATGATACAACAGAATTAATAGGCGATCATGAAGGATATAAGGGAAGAACAGTATATGCAAAAGAAATTGGAGGTTGTTACTATGCCGCGAGATTAGCTGCCGTTGAAGCATTAAAATCCATGAAACGTCAAGCAACAGTACTTCTTTTACGTGAAATCTATCCGGGATTCACATTACCACTCGGAGTATGGTTCGTTAGAGAGAACTTAAGGGAAATGTTTAAACAAAAACCGATGAAATTTAATACTCTCGATGAAGCATTACAATTCATCATGTCAAAATCTTCAATAAAACTCGAACGTCAGCTTAAAGTTAGCTGGATATTAAATAAACTTCTTTTCCAAACCAAATTAACTAAATTCATAGGTGACGAAACATTATAACAAAGAAATTAGGCCCATTTACAATAATAGAAACCACAACTAAGACAGCTCTTTCTACATCTAAACTTCCTGGACTTGACTACTCTCTTAACCCATACACAGGGTGTTTACACGGATGTGTTTATTGTTATGCTGCATCAACATTAAATGACAAAGATTTGGCATTGCATTGGGGCGATGTAGTATTCGTCAAAACGAATATAACAGAAATCCTCGAGCAAGAAGTTAAAGTAAAAAAACGTGGTGTTGTAGGAGTTTCAACAGTTACTGATCCATATCAACCTCCAGAAGCATTGTATAAACTTACACGTAAAAGTCTCATAATTCTAAAACAAAATAGATTCAGGGTTTCCATACAAACGAAATCAAGCCTAATCCTCAGGGATAAAGATATAATCGAACCAAGGCTCTTTGATGTGGGAGTCACGATCACAACAATTGATCCTAATCTAGCTAAAATCCTTGAACCATCAACACCACCACCAATAGCACGCATTAAAGTTCTTAAAGAATTTGCCAACTTAGGAGTCGAAACATGGATATTTTTAGGGCCTCTTATACCAACAATAAATGATGATACTTATAATATAGAACAAATAATAAGCATAGCAAAAGAAACAAACAGTTACATACTCTATGATAAACTTAACATAAAAAAATACGTTGCAGAAATCTTAAAACCAGTACTTGAAAAACATTGGCCAGAAACATCAGAGCATATAATAGATTTATCAAAATCGTTCAATGAATACTGGATCAAACATTACAAAAATATTGAAGAACTATGCAAAAAACTAGGTGTTAGATGCGAACCAGCATTCCAACACAAACAAAAAAATCTGCTCAACTACGTGTGAGCTACTCCACGACTGAAGTCGGGAGTTTCCAGCATTTAGGATGAGCTTCACGCTCGTTCCCTCGTCTGCTGGTTCAGGGGAGTTCACAACTCCACTATCCCATAGATCTCATTAACTTACGGGCTATGTTTATGGGAACATCCCACGAAAATATATGCGACTTCCAGAAATTTAAACTCTGCCCATTCATCCCAGATAAAGCTCTAGGTTTTCTGCACACATCTTATAAACTTTCATCCCCATCCTGAATGATGATGTTTTTAGTTATAAAGTATCTGTCACATGAGCAGGAGAGTGATGTTGAGATGAATCGATAATCAAAAATCAATGAGAGAATGTTTTCCAAAGTTCATCAATGACTGGCTTATCGATATAAACTTCTTCATTATTTTTTCTTATTATTTTTATACCTTCATCCTTTGTTGTGAATCGCCCGATCACTGATGCTTGTATTCCTATATCATTCAAAATATTCATAGCATGGTTTATTTTTTCAGGTTTAACGGCTGCTAATAAAACACCTGAACTGATTAACTTTAATGGATCTATTTCTAAAAGATCACAGATTATTTTTGTTTCTTCTGCGATAGGTATTTTTTCCTCGTAAACAATTAAACCTGTGTCTGATGCTTTAGCCATCTCATAAAGCCCTTCCAATATACCACCATCTGTTGGATCATGCATCGCACTCACTAATTCTTTTTCAGCTAGGGCTAAAGCTTCCTTGAGAATGGAAGTATGATTAATCATGTCTTTAGCATGCTCAATTATGTTCTTACTAAGAATTTTTGAAAGTCTTTCTTGTAATGTTTCTGCTACTATAGCCGTTCCCTCTAATCCAGCAGTTTTTGTCATGATTATATAATCACCGGGTGATGCATTTGATGCTGAGATTATAGATTTTGAGACAGGTATTCCTATTGCTGAAGCGATTATTATTGGTGGCCTATTTTTTAGACCAGATGCTATTTCTGTATGTCCACCAACTATTGCCACGTTTATTGTTCTAGATGCATTATTGGCTTCTTTCATTATTGTTTCAATTGTTTTGACATCAGAGTCTTCAGGAAGTAATATTACAAGTGTGACAGCAATAGGTCTTGCGCCCATGCATGCGATATCATTAGAAACAACATTTATTGCCAACTGTCCTATTTTGCGAGAAGCACCTACAATTGGATCTGATTTTAGAACTATTCTTGTGTCGTTAATTTGTAATAGTGCGGCATCGACTCCTATTCTTGGTCCTATTAATACTTCTTTTCTTTCTGAACCAAGATATTTAAATACGATATTTTCTAAAAGTCTGGGATCAAGCTTTCCAATGGGTAGTTGATTGGGCATTGTTAACACAGTTCAATAGTTTCTTATAAGATATTAACATTTAGGTGTCATAGATTGATGTTTTAATGAAATTTATTTTATTATTTTGTGTTTTTGGAAAACTATAAATTTCCCTTTTTCACATAAGACTATGAAGTGGAGATAGAGGAATCAAAAAGAATAATGTGGGTTGAAAATTACGTCAGAGATGATGAGGTTTATTCCATGTTAAAACCCTATGTCTCAGAATGGTTTAGAAGGAAATTTAGCAGTTTTACGATACCGCAGAGAATGGCTATTCCGGAGATTAAAAAAGGTCATAATGTGCTCATATCGTCTCCTACTGGTACTGGCAAAACTCTTGCAGTTTTTCTTGGATTATTGGATGAACTTTATGGATTAGCTGAAAAAGGTGAGCTTGGTGACCAAATTTATATACTTTACATAAGCCCACTGAGAGCTTTAGATAATGATATGAAAAGAAATCTGTTAGTTCCAATAACTGAAATAGCACAGGTAGCATCAGAAATGAACATTAAAGTTCCTGAAATAAGAGTTGCTATTAGGACTGGTGATACGACACAAAATGAAAGACAAAAAATGTTAAGAAAACCTCCTCATATACTAATTACTACGCCCGAGAGCTTAGCAATAATCTTGGTTGCTCCTAAGTTTAGAGAACGACTAAAATCCGTTCGTTGGGTTGTAGTCGATGAAATACATGAACTTTGTAACAATAAGAGAGGGGTACATTTAAGTCTTTCATTAGAACGTTTAGAAAACCTTGCGGGCAACAAAATCATTAGAATTGGAATGAGCGCCACAATTTCACCACTTGAAGAAGTTGCACTGTACTTAGCCGGTTATGATGACGACGGGACTCCTAGAGAATGCAAAATTGTTGATGCGCGTTTTTCAAAACCATTCGAGATCAGAGTGCTAATGCCCGTGAGAGATATAATTTATGAATCAACAGAAAAATTAAACAGTTCAATTTACAGAGAATTAGGCAAACTAATTTCTGAAAACAGAACGACCTTAATCTTTACTAACACGCGAAGTGCAACAGAAAGAGTAGTATATAAATTAAAGAAAATGAAACTAGATGGGAATAGTGTAATAGATGCTGATTCAATAGAGGCACATCATTCAAGTCTAAGCAGAGGGATAAGATTAGATGTTGAAGAAAAATTGAAAAAAGGACAACTGAAAGCAGTAGTATGCTCAACAAGTCTTGAATTAGGAATAGACATAGGATCAATTGACATGGTGGCACTTCTCAGCAGTCCAAAAAGTGTAAGCAGATTATTACAAAGAGTGGGACGTTCCGGTCATAATACACAACGAATAAGTAAAGGTAGAATAATTGCTGTAGATAGGGATGATTTAGTTGAGTCAACAGTCCTAGGAAAAGCTGCAGAAGAAAGATTGATTGATAATGTAAAAATACCAAAGAACTGTTTAGATGTATTAGCTCAGCATTTAGTAGGGATGGCGATTGAAAATAAATGGAGGACAGATGAGGCATATAAGTTAATTAAACGAAGCTATAATTATCATGAATTACCATATGAAGATTTCATCTCAACATTAAGATATCTAGCTGGGCATTATGAGCAACTCAAGGACATGAAAGTATACGCAAAAATCTGGCTTGATGAGGAAGAAGGAATATTTGGAAGAAAAGGCGGTGGAAAAACACGCATGATATATTACTTAAACAGTGGCACAATACCTGATGAAGCTCAGATCGAAGTGCACACTACAGATGGTAAATTTATAGGAGTTCTTGAAGAAGAATTCTTAGAAATACTCGAACCAGGAGACATATTTGTATTAGGAGGAAAAACTTATGAGTTCCTAAAAAGTAGAGGTTCAAAAGCTATAGTAAAGCCAGCTGAAGGACAACGACCAACAGTACCTAGCTGGTTTAGCGAAATGTTACCATTAAGTTTCGACTCAGCGTTATTAATAGGAGCTTTCAGGAGAAAAGTTGTGGAATTGATCAAATCACGTAGTAGAAATAGTGTAATAACATGGCTCGAAAAAGAATATAACTTATCACGATACGCTGCAGAAACAATATATGAATACATATGGGAACAATTAACGTTTACAAACGGATTAGTACCTTCCGACAAACTCATTCTGATAGAAACGTTTGAAGAAAAACCAGTGAGAAATATAATATTTCATACATTATTCGGAAGAAGATGCAACCAAGCTCTCAGTAAAGCCTATGCATACCAACTCTCACAAGAATACAATACCAACGTAAGAATAACAGTAACAGACAATGGATTCATGCTAACAATACCACTATACATAAACCCAGATCTGGAATGGTTAGTAAGAAGTGTTACACCAGAAAACATCAAACCCTTACTTAACAAAGCGCTATCAAGAACAGAAATGCTCACAAGAATATTTCGTCACTGTGCAGTTAGATCTTTCATGATACTAAAACGATACATGGGAACCGAAAAAAGTGTGAACAAACTACAACTAAGTGCACAAAGCCTTCTAAGTCTTATTACAGAAATAAACAACTTCCCGATACTTAAGGAGGCATACAGAGAAATATTAGAGGATAAAATGGACATCGAAAATGCAAAACAAATCCTTAAACAAATGAAAAATGATGACATAGAAATAAAATTCTTCATAGCCAATGAAGTACCATCACCATTCTCCCATTCAATAGTTACACAAGGGTATAGTGATGTAGTACTCATGGAAGACAGAAGAAAAATACTACAAAACTTGCATAGAAGACTAATGGAAAAATTAAATCAAACAACCACTATTTCATGAAATCATTGTATATCTTTTCCTGTACAACCGAAAGCCTGGCCTTCAACGTGAAGGAGACTCTTTTTGCCAAGTTTTTAAGTAAGATTTACTTTTTTAAATACAAAAGTTATTTAAGCTGTTTTTATAAATTATACGTGTGTATATGAAACAATCTAAAATATTGTTAATAGTGGTTTCATCTATGATGGGGTATCAGAGTGAGATAGCCCAAGATGTTTTTAAAAAAGTTAGTGCGTTGAAAGAGGATTTAGAAAATGTTGGTTTAGAAAATGCTGGCATCGTGACCAATGTTATAGCAGCTGATCAAATTGTTGAAAGACTAAAGTCTATTTTAGCTGGTGCAATTATTGTTGTTGCTACTGGTGGTACTGAGAGGATTATTAAGTCAATTGCGCGATCTCTTGAAAAACCGGTACTCTTAGTTGCTCATCCAAGTAATAATTCACTGGCATCGTCAATAGAAGCATATGCAGTATTACATGATGAAGGTCTTCCTGTAAAATTGATCTATTCCAATCTTGATCGAGATATTTTGCATGATATAAGAAAATTCATTGATATATGCAAAGTCATATACAACATTGAGAATAGTAAACTTATTCAAATAGGTTTGCCATCACCATGGATACTAACTAGTAAAAATCCAGAGATCATAAAAAGTAGGTTTGGAATTGATGTGATCAAATTAGAGGTATCTGATTTAATTGAAAATGCTAAAAATGTTCGTGAGGATGATGCTAAAAATATTGTAAATGAATTAAAAAATAAATTTGGAGGAATTATTGAACCTAACATGGAGGATTTGGTTAAAGCTGCTGAATTTTATTTTGCAATAAAAAATTTGACGTCTCAATATAATGCTTCTGGTATCACTGTTAGATGTTTTGATCTTATTGCTTATAATGTAACAGCTTGTATCGGTGTTAGTTTGAGTAACGATGACGGAATAGTTGCTGGTTGTGAGTCTGACTTAGATTCCGTTCTTACTATGATGATTGTTCATGAATTAACTAAAGAACCTGTCTGGATGGCGAATGTTGTTAGGATTAATCCAAAAGATAACACTATAACCTTAGCGCACTGTACTGTAGCTACAAAGATGCTAGATGATTTAAAGAAAAGTTTTTTGAGAAGCCATTTTGAGTCAGGTAAAAGTGTTAGTATTCAAGGTTTATTAAAGAAATCCGACATAACTCTCGTGCGATTAGGAGGAAAAAATTTGAATAAAATGACTGTAACTACTGGAAAGATTGTTAAAAATGATCTTAATGATAAGAACCTTTGTAGAACACAGGTAGAGATCAAACTTAATGGTGATATAGAAAAGTTTATCTCAAACGCATTAGGTAACCATCAGATTTTGGTGTATGGTTATCATGTAGATAATTTATTAGAGTTTTGTAAATTCAAAAATATCGAACCAATAGTAATCTAATGTTTTTAAATTCAAAAACATTTATCGTGTTTTATGTTTCCTAGCCTTTTACAACTCCTATTGGTGTGAGTTTGGCAACTTTTCTCGCAATTCCTACATTACTTGTAACCTCTACTACCTCATCTACATTTTTGTACGCATCTGGTGCTTCTTCCACTACTGTCCCAACGTTTTCAGCTCTTATATATATACCACGTGTGTTTAGTTCTTCAAGTAGTTTGCGATAATTATGTGTCCTCGTCGCAGCTGCTCGGCTCATTGTTCTACCAGCTCCATGCGCTGTGCTTCCAAAAGACATCTGCATAGCTTGCTCATTACCGACCAAAACCCAGCTTGCTGTCCCCATCGAACCAGGAATAAGCACAGGCTGTCCTACAGGCTTATACTGTGGTATGAGTTCTGGATGGTCTTTGGGGAAACTTCGTGTAGCGCCTTTTCGGTGGACTGCTAGTTTCAAACGTTTCCCATTAACATCATGTTCCTCGATTTTTAATATGTTATGAGCTACATCGTATACAAGATGCATCTCAAGGCTTTCTGCAGTTTGTCTAAATATTTTTTCAAACGTTTCTCTGACCCAGTATGTTATGAATTGTCTGTTTGCAAATGCAAAGTTTGCTGCGGAAGCCATAGCACCTATATAATCTTGAGCTGCTCTATCCTTAAGAAATGCATATGCAAGTTCTCTATCAGGCAGTTTAATGTTTTTTTGTCGAGCATAACCTTCTAGTATTTTTAAATAGTCACTGCATACTTGATGACCGAGCCCTCTAGAACCACAATGTACTAATACAGTGATTTGTCCTTCAAAAAGTCCGAATGCTTTTGCTGCTTCTTCATCATAAACTTCCCTTACTATATCAACCTCAAGAAAATGGTTTCCGCTACCTAGAGTTCCAGTTTCTGGTGCACCACGTCGTTTAGCTGTTATGGAAACTTTGCTTGGATCTGCGTAGGGAAGCTTCCCATACTCTTCAATTCTGTATTTATCCTCACTCCAGCCGTATCCCATTTCAATAACACGTTGAGCTCCTCCCAAAAGTATTTCGTCTAATTGTTGCATACTGGCCTTTATTTTTCCTTCACTACCTACTCCGGACGGTATATTTTCATACAATAAATCAACTAATTGTTTTAATTTTGGTATTACATCTTTTTTTGTCAAACTTGTTCGAATGAGCCTGACACCACAGTTAATATCATAACCTATTCCACCCGGACTGACTATGCCCTCTTCATAATCAAATGCAGCCACTCCACCTACCGGAAAACCATAACCCTCATGACCGTCTGGCATAACAACTGCAAATTTCTGTATACCTGGTAATTTTGCTACATTACTAGCCTGCCATAATGTTCTATCACTCCTCATCTTGCCTAATAATTCCTCACTAGCATAAACTCTAACAGGCACTCTCATGTCTGGACTATAATTCATAGGTATTTCCCAAATATTCTCAGACACTTTAACGAGAGGAACATTCACCGCACAGACACCGAATTATAGTTAATACTCTTAAATATAAAACTACGCTTTATTATTTCTTACTGATGAACATCATTCTTTTGGATTTCTTTAGCCTGGTATGTCGAATTTTAAATCCTTTTCTCACAATGAAATTATTTAGAAGTATGTGGTAGTACCAACATCAATGAGTTTAAGTTTTTAAGGAATATTTTTGAAGTATAAGTGTGGTAGAGCAAAAGGGCCAGACGAAGATTAAGGATAATGAGATAATAATTGATGATCCGAAGATGATTAAAGAACTTTATGATTCAGGTTATGGTGTCATCGTTAATCATCAATTAAAATTAGAGACTTTTGAGGCATTATACTTAATTGAAAAAGGAAATATCATTCTTATTGACAACGATCGTGTCTTAACTCCTGAAGAATCTATTGATCGCCTTTCTAAGATTGATCAGAAACTATGGATAAAGTACACAATTTATAGTGATTTAAGGAATAGGGGGTATATAGTTAAATCTGGTTTTGCACATGATGATATTGAGTTTAGGGTTTATGAAAGGGATGCTAAGCCTGGCAAAGAACCAGCGAAGTATTTAGTTAGGGTCCTTGTTGAGGGTGAACCAATTTTTATGAAAAAATTAATGGACATGGTTAAGAATGCTAGAGACTCTAGGAAAGATTTGGTAATAGCTATTATAGATGCGCAAGGTGACATTGCTTATTATGAGGTAAGTGAGGTGCATGTGTGATGGGGACTATCGAGAAAATTATTGATCTAATAAAAATGACCAGACCTCTTAATGGGCTCATGATGGGGATTGCGGCGTTTATTGGTGCCTTTGTGGTAATGGGTTTCTTTATTGATATTAGAACAATACTTATTATTTTTATTATTGGTTTCGCACTTAACGGTGCCTCTATGATAGTAAATGATTATGTTGATCGACCTATAGATTTGATCAATAGACCTGATAGACCATTAGTAAAAGGTATTGTAAAACCTGATGAAGCTTTATCTTTAGCGGCTGTGCTGATAAGCATTGGTATCTTTTTATCATTATACTTAGGTCTTCTACCATTAATAATAGCAGCCATAGCCTTAATCGTTTCATTAATATATAATATATGGGGTAAGAGAATGGGATTCATAGGTAATCTTATGGTTGCGTTCGACACAGCCATTCCCTTTATTTTTGGCGGTTCTGTTGCATGGGTTTTAACTGGTTTCATAAGTAATTCACAAATTTATGTAAGTATCAATTATATAATAAACCTATACGATAGTATTTGGGTCACTCCAATACTTCTTAGTATTCTTGCGTTTTTATCTAATGTTGGACGTGAAATTGTAAAAGGCATTGCTGATATATCAGGTGATAGAATAGCAGGCATAAAGACAATCGCTATAGTTTATGGTAGTAAAACTGCTGGTAGAGCTGCAACTGCGTTCATTCTGAGCGCTATAGCATTAAGTCCTCTTCCATATGTTTTTGGTTTGCTTGGTATCTCATATATTATCATTGTTATGTTCGCAGACATCATTTTTATTTATTATATGATTAAATTATTAAGAAATCTTGATCCTAAAAATGCATACATTGTGAAAAATGGTCTTTTGAAAGCAATGCTTTTATCCTTGATCGCTTTTGTTATTGGAAGAGTGATCTAAATGCCTGAGTTCCAAACAGTACGCGGGATGAGAGATATACTTCCTAACGAATCGCAAATGTTAGTATCATTAATGGATAGAGCTCGCAAGTTAGCAAAACTTTATGGTTATGACGAAGTAATATTACCAACAATAGAAAGTTATGAACTTTTTGCTGCAAAATCCGGAGGAGAAATTAAAGAGAGAATGTACGTTTTCAATGATTTAAGTGGTAGAAAAGTAGTTTTAAGACCGGAAGCTACAGCCTCAATCGCAAGGATCGTTGCCACTAAATTATCATCCGAACCTAAACCCTTAAGACTTTTCTACATAATTAACGCTTTTAGGTATGATGAACCACAAAAAGGCAGATACAGAGAATTCTGGCAAGCAGGGTATGAGCTCATAGGAACAAACTCACCGTTAGCAGATGCTGAGCTCATTTCAATGTTAGTTAACTTCATTGTGAAATCAGGATTTAAAAACTACAACCTCAAAATCGGACATATGGGTATATTAAGAGGAGTATTAAGCAACATTGATGAATCATTACAGGATGAAGTTGCAGGACTCATAGATCGTAACAAATCCAATGAAGCCTATAATCTTTTAAAAGAAAATAAAATTGACGAGATAAAAATTAATACGCTCAAACAACTATCAGAAATAAGAAGCACGCCAAAAAAAGATATTTTTAAGAAAGCGCATGAAATACTAAAAGATTTTGAACAAGCAAAAAACGGTCTTAAAAACTTAGAAGAAATAATTAATCACATCATATATTTTGGAGTAAATAAAAGAAATATCTTAATTGACCTAGGATTTGCTCGAGGATTAGCTTACTACACTGGTGTAATATTTGAGATTTATGCTCCAGGACTCGACATTGCTTTAGGTGGTGGTGGAAGATATGATAACCTTATACAGCTATTCGGTGGTAATCCAACACCAGCATCAGGTTTCGCTATAGGGCTCGATAGAGTAGAATTAGCATGTAAAGAAATACTTAAAACCGACATTAAAAAGAACGCAAAAAAGATAATGGTAACAAGTCTCGTAATAAGCCCAGAAACATTAAAAATGATGAATAAATTATCATTAAAACTAAGAGGCTTTGGAATACCAGTAACAATCGATGTTTCTGGAAAAGGGCTTAAAAGAACTCTCTCATACGCATCATCACAAAATTTCACACATATCATAATCATAGGTGAAAAAGAATTATCACAAAACGCTATAACCGTAAAAAATCTACTAACAGGAAAACAGGTCATGATCCCTATTACTCAATTAAAACCAAGTGCGCTCTAAATTGTGAAGATTTTTCTATTTTACAAAATTTTGTGGTTATATTTCTAGCATACAATCGGTTCATAAAGTGTGGTAAGATAGCTTGGAACTTATCTTGAAAAATTATAGAAAGGAGTATAAGGAAGGTATTGATAAAAAATAGAAATATATTAGAGTGTTTGTTCTATTTAATGTGTCTTTTAGTTTAGTTGATCTTCAAAAGCTTATTAAGAATAAAGGTATAAAGGTAACTATTTTCTTCAAAGGTCAGCGTTATGGTATTGTTATTCACGATTTAATCTTTCCTATAGAGAAAATGTCTGGGCGTCGTGTTGACTGGTTTAAAGCTTTTGGTCTAAAACGACCAGAAGATATAATTCATGCTTTTCCTATAGATTACATACTTTATGAAACAAAAGGGAAAGAAGAGATATTGAGAAGTATTAAAGAGCTTAAGGATAAATTAAAACAATAAAAGTATCTAATTATGTACATATTACTTAGTGACTATAATTTATTCGTTAGTTATTATGATGCCTTTTTCTGATGTGCCTGATTCTAAAGTTTGTCCTCCTGCTGATCTTATCGCCGAAGTAACATTTTCGATTTGTTTTGATGCCAATGCTATTATGCATCCTCCTCCACCAGCACCTGTTAGTTTTGATCCTAGCGCTCCTGCTTTTCTAGCCGCATATACCATGTCATTTAATTGTTTTGTTGATACTCCCAAAGCCTCAAGTAGACCATGATTGATGTTCATGAGATCTCCAATTTCATCTAGGTTTCCATATTCAAGGGCCTGCTTTGCTTTTCTGGTTATGTTACCTATAGTTGTAATGATGGGGGTTATCACATTGTTATATTTTTCTTTTAATGATTTAACTTTAATAACCATGTCTTTTGTTTTATATTCTCTTGGTATATATCCAATTACTATTGGTAGTTTAGTTGATGTGCGTATTTTTTCTATGGCAATGTTATTGTCTATTAGCTGTACTTGAATTATGCCTCCATAAGTTGTGATAGTAGCATCCATGGGGCTTGCTATTCCTTGTATTGCTAGTTCAGTTTGCCAGCCTAAGAATGCTATATCCTTTTCATTTAATTCTAAACCTAGGATCTCACTATAGGCTTTGATTGTAGCAACCGCTATTGATGCTGACGTACCTAATCCTGCTCCAACTGGCATTTCAGACCATACTTTTATGTCAACTCCTTTGAAAGTGTTAGTCTTTTTTACTACAAGTTCAATGGCCTTTGTTACATAACTCAATTCTGAAAGTATTTTTGCTGAATCACTTTCTATTGAGAATGTGTTATTATCAAACGTTAATGTGATACCCCTTATTATGATATCTGGTGCATTAATACGGATTTTAGAATCTTCCCTTGCTTTCATTTCTACGTAAGTGCGTTTATTTATTGCCATTACTATAGCCGGTTCACCATAAACAACCGCATGTTCCCCAAATAAAGTTACTTTACCTGGTGCTGATGCAATAACCATTTTTCTACCTCCAGATGATTTTTATTTGATATGAATTATTTTCTTTAATTAATTTTTAATGTTGTGATTCTCCCTCTAATGAAGATTCTTTTTTCTTTTTCTCCTTTTGAGGCTCCGTTGTCTTCTTTGATCTTTCCTCCACAAAGCTTTTAGCCTCTTTCATAATTTCTTCAGCTGCTACATCTTGGAAGTCGCCCATCGTTATATTTGTCTTTACTGATAGTTCTGTGTAAATGTTGTTAAGTGCTCCCAATGCATCATCAATATTTCTGCTTATCTCTGGAACTATATTGCTCAATTTATCACGTATACCCCTGATTACACTTGTTATGGGTTGTATTACTGACATGAAATCATTAATATCACTAATTGTCTCTAATCTAGTGACCACTGACTCTAATGCAATTTTGCTTTGCTCAACTAGTTTGTTAAAACGTTCTATAGTTACTACTTCATTCGCGTAGATTCTTGCTCTTTCAATATCATTTTTCAGTACAGCATCTACAACATTATTAAACATTTTACTACGTCTCTCTTTTAATTTTTTGAAGTTTTCATCAAGTTTTCTAATTTGTGAGCGAAGCACTTGACTTACTTCGTGAATTTTATCTTTTAGATCTACGTCAGACAATGGATTTCACCAGTCTCTAAGTATATTTCTTTTTACTTACATAAAAAGTCTAAGTTAGTTTTATATATAGGAATTATACTGCGACATGTCACAGTATATTCTACATAACCACATAGAATGTTTATTGTTCTAGAAAAATTAAAAAGTAATTAATAAAAGACGACATGTTTATCAATAACTTTCAATTTAAAATTAGGAGGGTGGTAAAATGCCTACAATGAATACAGGCCTTGTAATAGCAGGTGCGTACGCCAAGCAAGTTAGAAATGTAATGGCAGCACAGGCTAAAAGTGTCGGATTAGATGTAGCAGCAGCAATTAGAGGTGCAGCAATATTAAATCAAAAATTATTAGATGAGATCATAAAACGAAAGATAGATAAAGGTGATGTAGTTAGGATAAAAATAGACTACGAAGTCCTTAATGGAGAAGTACAATGGAAATATGAAACATTGAATATTGAAACTTGGAAAAAAGCACAATAACTATGGAAACTAACTCCCTAATGTTATTTATTTCTCTTTAACCTTTTTTATTTCTTCCTCCCTAAGTTCTCTTCTTAATATCTTACCAACTACGCTCTTAGGCAATGAATCCCTAAATTCAATAATTCTTGGATATTTGTAAGGTGCAATGCGATCCTTCATAAATTTTATGATTTCCTCTTCTTTCACTTTATCTTTAAAATCATCCTTTAACACTACAAACGCTTTAATTTGCTCACCAACTTCAGGATCTGGAACACCTATTACAGCGGCCTCTTTAACTGCAGGATGTTGATATAAAACCTCTTCAACCTCTCTTGGATAAACTGAATAACCTTTATATTTTATTAAGTCTTTTTTACGTTCAACAATATAGAAATATCCTTCTGCATCCATCTTCGCTATGTCACCAGTTCTGAACCATCTAATTCCACCTAATTCAAAAAACACTTTAGCATTCTCTTCCGGCAAATTATAATAACCTTTCATAACCTGAGGACCTGAAATTACTAATTCACCTACGGCGTCTGGAGGTAATAGCTTATTAGCATCAACATCCGCTATCGCTGCGAAGGTATTAGGTAACGGTAAACCTATAGAACCAACTTTAAATTTACCCATTATTGGGTTTACATGAGTTACAGGGCTTGTCTCAGTAAGACCGTAACCTTCTCTTAATTTCCCTCCAGTAAGCTCCTCAAACTTTTTTTGAACTTCGATAGGTAATGGTGCGGCTCCACTAATACATGATTCGATTGTACTTAGTTTGTATTTCTTTACTAATGGAGAGTTTATAATTTGTATGTATAATGTCGGAACGCCAGGAAAAATCGTTACATGGTATTTGCTGATGCTTTTGAATACATCAGTAATATCAAATCTCGGAAGAATAACCATGGTACCTCTATGTACAAAGACATAATTCATAGCTGCTGTCTGACCATAGATGTGGAAAAATGGAAGAAGCGAAAGCACTACCATTGGTTCAATTTTAGGCTTATACCAGTATTTGATCTGAAGCGCATTAGATAATAGATTGTAATGTGTTAACATAGCACCCTTTGGCACTCCCGTCGTACCACCAGTATACATTAATGCTGCAATATCTTCTTTAGGGTTTATTTCAACGGCTTTGTGCTCAGGTGCATACTTAAGAAAATCCAAAAAATGATAAATGTATTGATCAAATTTTATCTTAGGTGTTTTATACTTTAGTGGGTATAACAGTTTTAGAAAGAATGGTAGAAAGTCTTTTATGCTGGTTATTATAATTCTTTTTACTTTTACCTCATGCCTAATAGTCTCGAATTCATGATAGAGCATATCAAGTAGTATTATCGTCTCTGCTCCACTATCAAGTAGTTGTCTTTTTATTTCTGCTGATTTATAAAGAGGATTTATAGGTGTAACAACGGCACCAATTTTCAGTATAGCATAATATGATATTACAAATTGTGGTGTATTAGGGAGTAATAAAGCCACTACATCACCTTTCTTCACACCGTGTTCTTGCAATGCATGTGCAAAACTATCAATCATGTTTCTAAGTTGCTTGTAAGTGATTTTCTTGCCAAAAAATATTATTGCTATTCTTTCTGGATGTAATTCTGCCGCCTCATCAACCAATGAGTAAAGAGGTTTTTCTGGTATATCAATCTCTGATGGTACATCAGGATCATAATTTTTAACCCATGGTTTAGATAGCACAAAATTTATAACATCAAATTCTGACAACTCAGACACCAAGTATTCAATCGATTCAAAGATATATATTTTTTATCAGAATATTTAAGAGAAAAACAATTTTTAATGTTAATATTTCATTATTAAATTCTGCGAATCTTGGATTAAGAGCTTCCTGTTTATTTTTTAATTGTTTTAAAAGATAACATTTAAATTGTGGAATCATATTAATTATTCATGAAAAAATCGTATCCCAGAAACTCAGATGTCAGAAACGCGATTATTGAAGTATTGTCGAAAGATATCATAGAGCATCCTGATGATTTTCCTGAACACGTTTATAAAAAACTTGAGGACAAGGGTTTTTATATTGGTTTATTAACAGTTAAACGCATTTGGAAAATTTATGAAGAAATGGTCAGGAAAAAATGGTTGGATGACATATTAGATGTTGTTAAGAAAAAATAGACCAATGAATAAATTTTACTATTTTATTCCAAGTTTTTATTAATAAGTTATAAACCGGATCTATTTTTTCATACATCGATACTGCAAATAATGCTATAGCAATTCCTAAAATCCAGCCTCCAAGTATATCAATAGGCCAATGCACTCCAATATATATTCTCGAATAACTGACAGCTATTGCTTCAATAAGAAGAGGAATTGAAACGAATAACGGTAACATTAATAAGGCTATAATTGCACCAGTAGCAACTATCAGTGCATGTCCCGACGGATAACTATAATCATTTAATTTTTCAGGAATTAAGTAAAATAATACACTAGGTCTTGGTTGCATAATAAGCATTTTAGAGAATTCACCAAAAATGATCGCAATAATAAATCCCAAAGCCATTAATATGCTCGATTTCTTTTCTTTTTCTTTTCCAAAGACCCATAATAAAATCACCACAAATGTCCAAAAATACTCTCTTCCATACTTACTTAATAGTATCATGAAATCATTTAAATATTGTAGCCTATTACTGATAATAAACTGAAAAACAACTAAATTTTCTGGTATATTAGGTTCATTTACTATTTTTACATAAAATGAAAACATTAAATAAAAAACAAATGCTAATAATGATAATGCCGATTTTGCCATGCATAATTATTTTACATTGTTGCTTAAATACTTTATTGAACCTTACGAACAATATAAAAACATTACCATTAAAAAGATAATAATTCCTTTAGTAACAGAAAAGTATGAAATTTTTAATAACAAAAGTTTCATAACATTTTGAAGAATAATTATCATCTTTTTATATTATTTTTTCTTTTTCCTGGCTTTAATGAATGATACAAGACTCTGCACAAAAATAATGTATAAATTTTAAACTTAAGAACATTGTGAGAACTCTAATTATTAAGTTATTGAATATTCTTAATTATTACTTGTCCTATTACACTTCCGTTCGGTATTAGTATCTGATTTTTTCCATCTTCGCTAAGAATTACAGTATACATTATATCAATCTCTTGTACAATTCCATTCTGCCCTGCTACTCTTATTCTATCACCAGGTTTAAATGGTCTTGCAAATAGTAGAAATATACCTGCAATTGCCTGTCCTAGAACCTGTTGCGTGGCAAATCCTACTACTAGACCAGTAAAGGAACCCATTGTAAGAGCTGCTGATGCACTGACATTAAACACCGAAGTCAAAATAGATAAAATAATGGCCATACCTGATATCTTAATTAGAGTTTTAATGAGATTTGCATTATGCACTCCTATTTTATCTTTTGATGTCTCATAAAATAAACCAGCTATATTATTCACAATTAAATAACCAAATACAACTATTATTATCGAGTTAATGTATGGAGCATATGTTGTTATATCAAAGTAATTTATTAAAAATGGTTTTACATAACCTAAGATTGGGCTTACTAATGACAATATTATTGCGGTTGCTATAAAATAAAAGATTACTTTCCCAATTGCTTTGTGTATCGTTGTCATGGCAATTTCATTTAAAATTAATCACTATATATTTTTTATCTCAGTACTTCATAATGAATCATCTATTCTTTAGAGCAGATCATCTCGTGACATGCATTTATTTAACGTTCTTCTTCATGTTGAAAGGACAGGATTTTAGTTGCAAAAAGCTGAAATATTAGATAATAATTAGACATCGTATATAAGTTTTAGAACATATTTTAGTTGAGGGATTATAAAACCGTACTTAGATACTTTTATAATACCGCTCACTGAAGGATCAATAAGGACACCTCTTAAACCAGAGTTAATTGAACCAATGAAATCCTCATGCAAACTATCTCCTACATGTAGTGCTTGTGATGCCGGGACGTTCATTGTAGTAAGCATTGTGTTAAATGCTTCAAATTTTGGCTTGAAAAAGCCAATTTCATCAGAATAGAATTCATCATCTATGTAATTAGTTAGTTGTGTTCGTTCTAAGAGTATCCTCGTTATAGAGCTTGGCCAGAAAAGTGTATTTCCTAACGTTACAATTTTTATGTCCAACTTTCTTATTTCTTCGAGAACATTCCTTGCATCATCCATAACTAACTCGTCTACATTAACGGTCAATGCGGCTCTATGAAATGCACGTTTAACTATGTTTGGAGAACTATTGAGTTTAGAAGCCAAAAATTTAGAACTTTCTTCATATATATTATGCTCACTGAATTTACCTGCTCGCCTTAGATTTTTAGCTTTATCATACGCATTTTCAATTATATTTAATGTACTAACATTATCATTTTTAGTAAGAAGCGAGAATTCTTTTGCAACTTCATTATAAAATATATGTAAGTTAAGTAATGTGCCCCATACATCAAAGCTTATTAATTTTATCATTCATTATAACCTCCTTTGTTTTAAAAGAGATTCTAATATAAAAATTCTACTTTATGAATTTTTATACAGCGAAAATTATTAGGTTTATGAAATAAGACATTACATTAATCACACTGCACTCTGTAGAACTCTTAAATAAGATAAAGAAACTTATTAACAAAATAATTATTCTTGAAGAATTGGCAAATGATTTCTTTGAGAAAATCATAGATATAATTTCAATCAAGACCTAAATGGAACTATAAACATAGCTCATAATCCTATGAGCTCTATGAGATGGAGGAATTGGCCCTCAAAACCAGAAGATATGAGTAAAAGCTTTAATAGATAAGATTCTTTGTAAAAAGTTTCACTAGCGTAACCTTTATTTTGGGCTTTTTCTGTATTAAAACAATGAAAGATAAAATCATTTACATTGATCTTGATGATACGATTATAAAAAATAATGCAGTATCTACTGCTCTCTCTGAGGCATATAAAAAAATAAGTTCGATTACGAATGTTAACCTTGATTTAATAAAACAAGAAGCGATGAGCATTCATTTAGAATTCATAAGAAATAATGATGTGCGAGCATTTGATTGGGATTTCATTGTAAATTTGATAGCTCATAAATTTAGATGCAAAAACAATATTAGCATTAAAGATTTAATTAAAAAGCATATAAGTGACGCAATAATACTAGATAATGCGATTGATGTCCTTATGAATCTTAAGGAAAAACATACTCTGATCTTAGCTACGAATGGACTTTATAAGTATCAAAGATGGATTATTGAAACATTTAGGTTAAAAGACTATTTTGACATGATAATAACATCTGATAAGGTTGGATGTATTAAAACATGTGAAAAATTTTATAGATTGCCTAATTACAATTCCGTTAAAATCATGGTAGGTGATCATCCAGTATTTGATGTATACTATCCAAAGAGGTTTGGATTAAAAACTATATTAATCGACAGAGGTTTTAAACCATCAATAAAAACTTATGCTGATGTTCTCGGTATAAAAATAGAAACTATAAAACCTGATATAATAGTTAAGAAATTTGATGATATACTTTATGTAATAACCAATCTCTAAATTCATGAAAACACATTATTAAGGGTCACCTTTATATTTTTAGAGTTTTGTTAAAGTGTGATTTAACATGTTATTAGGGAAATTAACATGGAGTGAGGTGTCTGATATTGTAAATAATGTGGATTTTGTAATCGTACCAATTGGTTCAACAGAACAACATGGAGAACACTTGCCATTGGATAATGATGCATATACCGCATTAGAGATTTCTAAGCTCGTTACTGAGACACTTAAAGAAAAATTAAAAATTCTCATAGCACCACCAATACCATATGGCATGAGTGAACATCATATGGATTTTCCAGGAACTATAACCTTAAAAAATGAGACTCTTATCAACGTTATTAAAGATATCTGTATAAGTCTTTCAAGACATGGTTTTAAAAAAATTTTGATACTTAATGGACACGGCGGCAATACTGCTGCTATAAGAGCCGCTATTCAAGAGCTCAATTTAGAATATGGCTTAAATGTGTATACATTAAATTGGTGGGATCTTGTTTCAGATGTTATTAAATCAATATATGGTACTCCAATAACACATGCTGATGAAAGTGAAACTGCAGTAGCATATGCCCTAAATCAAAGAGTTGTAAAAGAGCTTATGAAGGGTTCTGGGAATTATGGAGAAGAGACCGCATTATATACAGTAAAAAGAATGAAAAAATACACTTCCACAGGTTCCATGGGACACCCAGAAAAAGCATTAAAAGAACACGGAGAAATAATCGTTAATTCAGTGGTTAACCGATTAGCAGAAGAATTACTAAGACTTTCAAAACAATGAAAATGTTTTTAAATTACAGCAATTATTAATGCGGTTACTATGAGAAAACCAGCAATTACATCCCTGGTGGATGGGTTCTCTTTTCCAAGTATTTTTGATACAATCTGCGTTAATAATGGTGATACACTTGTTAATATAATTGTGATAGTGAGTCCTATTATCCCTATAGAATAAATATAGAGGGCTGATCCAAGTCCCAAATCAGATATTGAGATTGTAGCTAACAATATGTGATGTTTTTTATCAATTTTTGCGTTGAATCTATTTTTTCTGTTAATTAACATGTAAAGTCCTAGTGCGGACATAGCTGTAGTAGTTCTTGCAAATGCTATCGATAATGGATTAATATACCCCATAGTAGCAAGTTTTATTGAGGATTGACCAACAGTCCATAACAGTGCAGTGAGCAACGCCATAACAATTCCCTTTCTCCGTGCTGATCCTTTACTATCAGAAAGCATATAAATGCCTAGTATTATTATCATTGAACTCACAACTCTATTAATAGTGAGCTGTTCACCAAGAAATACTGCAGTAAACTGTATTAGTAATACATAAGTGTATGCTACTGGTGCTGCTATCGAAGCGCCAACCTCTCTAATTGAAAAGAGATATAGTGTATCACCTACTGCTAGCGTTAATAGCCCGCTTAATGAACCATAAATTATTGCGTCATTAAATCCAAATATAATGAACGGTAGAAAGAGACCTAATGATGCATAGAACAGCCTATAAAAATTAATTCTGACAACGTCATTTATGACTAAATAATCCCTATAATATATCGGTGAAATAGCCCAGATTACGGCTGTGCCTAATGCAGGTATTGGGTCTATCATAATATTTCTCAAAGTATCATGATATTTATAAAGATTACTTTAATTCTTTATAAATTGACGTTCTATGGTTATAGTGACCTTAGGTATAATGTTTTTATGTAATGTATAACTTCAGGTATGTTGATCTTCATTGGGCATGATTCTTTGCATCCACCAGCATGAACACATAACATTGCAGTTTCTCCGACATTTTTGTTATTAAGTCCACGTATGACTGCATTCCACATGACACCTGTTGGACCATTATATGGTGGTATTCCCCATGAAGGGCCTATTGTCTTATATATTGGACAATGAAAGTAACAGCGCCCGCACCTGATGCACAATAATGCTTCCCAAAGCACTGGATCACGTGCTGCTTTGCTTCTTCCATTATCAACTAAAATAAGGTGAAATTCTTTAGGTCCTTGTGCTGGTCTAACTCTATTATGTTCTATGTCTGCAGTTGAACTAGGTCCTGCTGTTAGGTTTACATATGTTGGTGGATATAAGCTTCCGAATGCTGATTGCACCATAACTTCATAAAATCCATATTCTAACGTTGGAACGATTTTTTCTATACCTGTAATTACTATATGTGTTGGTGGAAGGACGGAAGTCATCCTTATATTTCCCTCATTCTCTATCATTAATACTGCTCCTGTATCTGCTGCTACGGCGTTAGCTCCGCTGATCCCTATATCGGCGTTTAAGAATTTTGCTCTAAGGAATTTTCTCACTGATTTCACAAGGTCTTCAGGGCTTCTACTTTCATCAATGTTCGGATCTATTTTTTCTTTTAAAAGCTGAGCTGCTCTTTCTTTTGTCATATGTATTGCTGGTGCTATTATGTGAGATGGATATTCATCAGCTAACTGTATAAGAAATTCTCCCAAGTCTGTTTCCCACACTTCATTTCCCATATTTATCAAATACTGCCTGATACCTACTTCGTATGCTACCATTGATTTGCCCATTACAATTTTTTTATTTGTTCCCACTAATTCGCCGATAATTTTTCTTGCCTCTTCGCTATCACGTGCTAAATATGATGTTCCACCAACCATTTCAACAGACTTCATAGTTTTATCTATATAATATCCAAGATTTTTAATCACTTCCTCTTTAGCTTTTCTAAGCTTGTCTGCAATATCATATAAATATTTGTAATTATCGAGAATATTTTTTGTCTTTATTATGGTTGGTTCAAGAACTCTGTTTATTGCTTCATTCCACGATTTAACATCATTCAATGTTACCCACCTTTAAAATAGTTCGGCCAAGTCAATAATATTTACGTTACTGGGTACTCTACTTAGGTTTGCAAGACATATTGGACATACTACTACTATATTCTTTGAAAGTTTTGATAGTTCATTTACACGTATTTCCGCTATTCTTCTTGATATTTCTGGAGCTAAAGATTCTATTGGTCCACCACAACACCCACCAACATCCTTCGCTGTGAATACTTGATGCTCTTTTCGTTCTATGCTCATATTATCTAAAATTTTTCTGTAAGTATCATGCATATCAAGAAATCTTGAATATAGACAAGAATCGTGTATCACAACACTTAGGTTTGCTTTCTTCATAGGCCTTATAAGTTCTAAATAATTAACGACTTCAATGTTAAAGTTTACAACTTTAGGGTAAACAACTTTCAATATATAATGAGTATGTGGATCAATTGTGATGATCTTTTTTATGTTATTTGATTTAAAAATTTCTACTACTTTTTTAACATACTCCCTGAACTCATCTTCGAATCCCAGTTCATACAGTAATGCTCCAGAATAGGGCTCCTCATCATATAAATAACCAAAATTTATCGTTATAGAAAGTTCATTGACTATGTTTCTTAGAATTTTTTCAGATTTTTCGGTAAGCTCTTTTTTTGGCTTAAGTAGAAATGAAAACTTTGAGAGAATTGGAATCAGCGAAGAAAAATGACCTCTACTCACATTAAATTTTTCCATGTATTCTGTAAAAGAGTTGATATAGGGAATTAGCTGATATAAACATGAAGTGTACAGTATTGTGTCACTGTCTTTTTTTAAGTTTAAACCGGAAGCCCATTTGTGACAAACAGATTTTGATATTGGAAGTGGTAACATGTTTTCCTGTAAACTTCTTTTTATAATATTTTTAAGCATGACTATCCACGATTCTGAGATCGCCTCAATAATTAATCACCATTGTTTAAATTAAATTTATTTAAATAAAGTTAACGTTCACGTTCTCACAGTATCGTATTCTCTAATAATTGTAATTTAGGCAGTTCTATGAGACCTAACTCTTTTTCTATTATGAATGGTATTGCATCTTCTAATATTCCGTAATTTTTAAGTATTGGTGATAATAGTGAACTCCGCGATTTTGTTGATATTAATGTTCCTGCTGATAATAACGAAAATGGGGGAAGAACTACTATCACATTATTCATTACTGTCGGGACATAAAGTATTACTATAAATTTATTTAAATGCCCAATATCGTCTCTAATACCTATTGATGGGTGTTCATGCCCAATTATGATATACTCATTTCCCTCCAGATACTCTTTACCTGGATCTTTATGACCATGGATTATCAATATGTTTTTCTCAAAAAAGTAATCAACTACATCAATATTATGTTTTTTAGCTATATTTGCTACATAATTATCATGGTTACCTTTCACAATCACAACGTCCTCATAGTATGACAACAGTGCGCTGAGAAATGTTGATATTTCCATGGAGATGCGTTTACTTGGCCGAGCAAAACTATGTTTCAAATCTCCGTTTACCACAATACGTTTTGTTTTTGATGCATTATAAAGATCATTGACTCTCTCAAGAAGTGATGTTAATTGAGATCTTGGAAGAAATATACCACTTTTCGCCAATTCTTCTTCATATCCTATATGAATGTCCGAGATTACCGTTAGATTAATTCTTCTAATAGTTACCGCAGGCACCCCTGAAATAGGCTTCACAACATCAACGCTTTTTTTAAGATCCATCATATTACTCACTTGCAACTACCAGCTTATATACCAATTCTTTGGACCTAAAACTTTTTTATTAGCATTTAATGATCGCAATCCTCCTTTAATCATTAATATACATGTTGTGCACTGTGCTACAATAATACTCACTCCAATATTAGCCAACTTTTTTATTCTATTTTTGTAATCTCATTCTCAAGTTTTGATGTACCAATCTAATCCCCAATTGCACGCATACTCAGTTTATCGTGTACTAATTCCTTTGTTTGAACGCCTATAACAACATGAATCATGACGTGCAAAACAAGCAATATTTTTTAACTTTTTCTAGTTATGTTTAAATCCTTGATCCATTTTGATGATTCACTTTTCCTCTTTGAGTGGATTTCTAGTCTTTTCTAAAATTGATTGCACATAAAAAGATTTGTGGTAAAAATCTTTCCTAACCATTAATCTTCTCGCTATTATCATTAAGATGGGCACATCTATGCGTGCTGGACAAGCATTTGTACATGCTTTGCACGTTAGACAATTATAAATTGACTTAATTGTATTCCCTGTTGGATCATTAAAACTAAGCTGATCTGTCATTAGTGCTATAAACAGCCAAACTCTTCCTCTTGGTCCTAAAGCTTTATCACGAGTTAAAAGAAATGTAGGACATATCGACTCACAAAAACCACACCATGAGCATCTCTTAGCTATGTTTAATGCCTGATTTTCATCAAAGATATTAATAATTTTACTCATCACTGTTTACTGCCTCTTTTAAAATAATCATCTTTCTAGGATTCAAAATGTTTCTGGGGTCAAAAAGTTTTTTGATGTTTCTCATTATATCAAGGGCGTATTCTGACCCTAACATTTCGAGTTCAAATTTCAATGCATCAATTTTAGTTAATCCTATTCCATGTTCAGCACTGATTCCTCCACCTAGTTCTATCGCAAGCTTGCAAACTTCTTCGTGAAACTCTTTAATTTTTGCTTTCTCTGAATTACTATAATATATGGAGGGATGTATATTACCGTCACCTAAATGACCTCCAAGTGCCACTTTAAGACCCATACTTTTCGAAAGCTCATGTATCTTTTCAATAAATTCAGAAACCCTTGTCGGTGGCACTATCAAATCCTCTAGTATCATATTTAATGAATATATCGATCTTAGATTTAATTCAGCAGAGTACAGCGCACGTCTCAGCTCATAGAACTTCTCCATTTCTTTAGGATCCATACTCCATTTAACATCAACAGCACCTAAATTCTTAAAGAGCTCTACTACTTCGTTAGCTTTTTGAGGCAATGAATCAGGCGGCCCGTCAATATCAACAATCATTATAAAACCTGGTTTTATTGGTATCTTTACGTCGGTGTATTGTGATATAATGGAGGCAAGTTCACTGTCAATGAATTCTATTATAAGTGGATTAAAATTTTTACGTAACTCCAAAGCTGCTTTTGAAACTTCTTTATAAGACGGAAAAGTAGCAATTATTCTAACTATGCCCTCTGGTAATTTTGTGATTTTTAATATGGCTTTTGTTATAATTCCAAGAGTTCCTTCGCTCCCTATGAAAAGACCAACAAGATTATATCCCTGTCGACGTTTTAGAGTCTTACCACCAATCCTAATAATCTTTCCATCAGATAAAACAACCTCTAAACCAAGCACCCAGTTAGCCATAGTCCCAAACCTAAACCCTCTCATACCACCAGCATTAGTAGCTATCGCACCACCTACAGTAGCTGATTTAGCAGAGGCCGGATCAATAGGAAAGAACATGCCATAACTTTTTAAATATTCATTCAACTCTTCAATCTTAACACCAGCTTCCACTACAACATAACCATCTAAAGGATGCACTTCAATAATCTTATTCATTTTAGAAAGATCTAAAGCTATACCACCTTGAGGCACAGACGCACCAGTCAATGAAGTTAAAGAACCTTGAGGACAAACAGGAACTGCATATTTATAACAAATTTTCATAACCTCTGACACCTCATAAACAGAAGTAGGCATGACAACAGCTATCGCAGTCCCCTCAATCAGAGTAGCATCCCTATTATGAAGCAATAAATCAACACTATCACTACTCACCTTTTCACCAAGTCTGTACTTCAATTCATTAATGAACTCATCATTATCTACCATAGCACAATTAAGATAACACAAAATATTTATCTTTTATGTAGAAAACAAGCAATCGCATAAGATTGCATAACTATGATAAACTCCATCCTTTAAGACAAAAAACATCAGAAAACGTCTGCTTGATTTTTCAACATGAATGTTATTTTATGAATAAAATAATACCCTAAGAACCGGAGCTTTTACGATACTGTAATTGATCTCATAACAATAACTCAAATAAATCATACGTATTATGCAAGAATTTGCATAGAATTAGTAAATAAGTATTAATATAGGTAGCAAGAGGGTATTATATGGTGATTTATTTGTTTATTAGAAATATATACACACAAACTGTTATAACAATTGATCCTGATGAGACACTAGATAAAGCTAGCGAAAAAATGTTTTTCTATGGCATTTCACGGTTAGTAGTTGTTAAGAATGATACGCCGATAGGTATAGTAACTGAAAAAGACATAACACGTTATTTAACAAACATCACAAAACCAATTAATCAGATTAAAGTTTCTGAAGTTATGTCACATCCTTTGATAACAGCATCACCTAATGATACGGTTCAAAGTGCTGCGAGAAAAATGCTTGAGCATAATATCAGTTCACTTGTTATTGTAGAAGATTCAAAATTGAAGGGTATTGTAACAAAATTTGATATAGTTAAGTTTTGTAGTACAATGAAAGGTAGATGGCTAGTTAGAGATTATATGACAAAACATGTTATATCAGTAAGTTCATTCGATACAGTCTTTAGAGTTATAGACTTAATGGTTAACAATAATATCAGTCGTATTGTTGTTGCTGACGCAAACAATAAACCTATTGGTATAATAACATTGGCTGATATTGTAAGAAGCCTCCCTGAAATCTCTTTTACAAAATTAAAATCAATGAGAATTTCAAAAATATTAAGACCATTACTTTTAAAATCAATAATGGTATCAACAATAATGAGTAGAGATTTAATAGTGATAAGAGAAAATGCTGACCTAGCAGAAGCAGCCCAAGCAATGGTAACGTATAATATAAGTGGACTTCCAGTAGTAAACAGTGAAGATAAGCTAGTTGGTATAATAACAAAAACTGATATAACTAGAGCAATAAGTAAGTTAGAATAAAAAATAGTTTATTTGGTTTTTATGCGGGTGGTATTTCTGTGTATATGGTTCTTACGTCGATTCCGCGTTTATAGTTATAAACCATGAAACCAATGAATATGAGAGCTCCAAAACCCATCCATGTTGATTGAAGAACTAAGTCTCTTAATATATTTAACCAAGCTCCAGCAACAATTAGGAAGTAAAAGTTAACAGGAAATGCTATTAATCCAACGATCGTAAGTATTGGAACACCAGCAATTTCCCAGCGTGCACCCTTTTCATAAAGATCTCTGCGAACCCATGGTAATAAGATCGCTGCTAAGCTTGCGAACATCACTGCGACTTGATATAACATTGTAGTGTCAACTGATGCCAGCCACTCACCACTAAGTATGTTAAGTACAACCCCAGCGAATCCACCGAACATAGTCAGTATTACAGCCCAGTGTGGACTATGGAACATTTCGTTAACAGCAGCAAACAACTCCGGGAAGAATCTATCAAAAGCCCAGGCGAAGACCATTCTTGAACTAACTACGAAAAATGCCGGGATATCTTTTAAAAGAACTATACCGACGGTCACAGCATTAAATATTTGGATTGGCGCAGAGCCAGGCACTAAACTTATTACATATGGTGTTACAAGCCCGGGAGGTGGCGCAGCTATTTCACCTCCAATAACGTGGAAGTTAATACCGAGTCCTGGCAATTTTGCAGCATTGCCTCCTGCTAAATTATTATAAACATATTGATAGAGTGTATTAAATTTCACCTGATCAGGTGGAATCCCAGCATCTGATAATAATTTTGTAACGCCTAGTTCATCGAGCTTACTTTTAGGTACCGTCCAAATGCTATATACAAGGTATGGTAATGTTATATAATATGCGATTATCAGTAATGTACCAAGCACTTGTGCTATTATTAATGTTCTGCTAGGACTTTTTAGTTCTCCTCCAGCATAAACTGCAGCCGTGATGCCTATATATGCCCATATAGCTGCAACTCCAGCATTAATTGTTGACGTCATATTAAATGGAGTGACCACATATGGTATTGTTGGTTTTCCTGCCAGATTAAATGCTGCTTTGATTATTGCATCGTAAGTTCCTGCACCAAATACAGCGTCCCATCCTGCTGCAGCGGCCTCCGGCGTTTTTCCAGCTAGAATTGCAACATTTGATAAGACTCCTATTACTGCTATTGTTCCTAGCACACTTACTATTAGACCGTATATTCTCATTCCTAATAATGCTAAAATACCAAAGCCGAACACTAGAAGCAATCCAATAACCCAATGCCCTTCCATGGACGCTAACCATTTGGCAGTATAAATATAACCAGGATCATTTAGCGCTATGCCTGCGGAAGTGAAAGCTGTCGCAAAGAAATCAATTGAGTACCATGCTATTATACCATAGGAGAGTACTTCTGTGAACCAGAAGCCCCAAGAAGCAAGAAAACCTATTGCTGGGTTAAGGCCTCGTGTTATGAAGATGTAGTCTCCACCTGTTCTTGGCATTAATGAACCTAACAGTGTGTAAACTAGTGCTGTTGGGATTGCTGCTATTAATCCTAGGATAAGAAAAGATAAAGCTATGTCAGCACCTGGATTATTATAAGCTGCAATTACTGAAAGTTTATGTATGCCTCCTCCCACAGTATGACTGAATACTAGCATGAAGGCAGTAAATGGTCCTATCGTCCTTACTAATCCAGAAGCTCTTCTAACAAAAACTGTAGGTGGTGCGGCTTCTCCCATAGCAGATCAAATATATTTTGTGCATTAAGAATTTATAAATCTTTTGTAATAATACACGATAAGTTTAAATACTATTAATGAAGTAGAGTCACAAATTATCATGGTTATGTGTAATCTTGCCAACATAAATATCATGTTTGCTAATTAGAAAAGAAAATAAAGTAGCTTTTACACTTTAATATATCGTGGGTTGAATGACAAAGGATATCAGTAAAATGTTATCTGATTTTGCTTTTGTTATAGAGGCGTTTGATGGTTATAGAGTAGGAAGAAATACTAATCCAAAAAGAGTTGATGCGAAAATAAGACAATGGCGCGAAATCGAGGATTCATTACCTAGAAAATGGCTCAGTCTTCAACGAGATATCGATACATTAATTAACTTAGCACTTAGAGATCCCGACGCTAAGAAATTTGCGAACGTCTATGTTCTTGTTAAATTCGGTTTAAGAATTGTGTATTTGTTATTGTTATTTAGCTTTTTAGTATTAATCAGATGGCCCGATTCTGGAATGTTATTAATTTATGCTTCATTAGGAATGCTGTATTTCTTGCTAATACTTAGATGGTACACACTAGATAGGATGTTTATGTATTATGAAAAGGCAATCTCAAATCAGCATGGTAAGGTCGAACAACTCAAATTGACTGTGAACTCATTGGTTAGGAATTTCATCGAATACTTGAAGAGGGAGAAAATCCCACCTAAAAAATATCGTTTGCATCTGTTCAATACTGATTATGATGGGATAAAAATTCTAAGAAAACCAGGATGGCTTAGGGATTATTATCTCTGTGAAGTGATTGTGGGGGATTAGAATTGCAATTACTAATTGAGAAGAATGTTCTTACTGTTGGGGAACCTATAAAGGTTATCTTCAATACTCTTTCTAATGAAAACATGGAAGTACATTTATATGTCTCAGGAATTACACTACTTTTTGATATAGAAAAGAAAAATAAATTCTTTAGAACGATTTTTAATAAATCAATTAAATGGAAAATTAAAAAAGGTGAACAACTTCTTACCTATCCATCATGGCTTCCGCCAAGTCTTGGATTAAAAACATTTGCAATTAAATGGTCGTTAGTTAGTGGAATACCAAGATTGGGCGGCAAGATCCTTTTTCCGCGTAAAGAAATGAGGTTTAGGGTATATCCTCAAAAAATGATGCCTCCGTCTAGATCAGAAACAATCATTATTGATAGACTTTTTTATAAACCGGGCGATATTATTCGTGGTACATTAAACATAGACCAAGGCAATGTAAAGGATGCTATTATAGAACTACGTGTTACTGAATATTTAAAATCTGATGAGCGAGTTTATTCCTATGCGTACCAATTTTCTTCTGCAGATATTAAGGTTATCAATAATAAAAGTGGAGATTTTATTTTAAAATTACCACCTGATGAGACTCTACGTGATGATCGCTATGTATTTTATCCTTACACATTTGAAACAAAAGTGGACGATAAAATAATAGGTGTGAAAAGTGAAATTTATGCTGAGATTCCTAATGAGTTTAATGATAGGCAAGAAATAATTATTGAACCTCAAGAGATTAGACTTCAAAAGGTCATCTAAGTGAATAATTGTGGTTTATGTTTTTTATTTGATAGATTATTATTGTTTTAGTAAAATATATTTACTTGTTTTAACAAAGATTTTGTGGTGCGGAAATGAATGGTATTAAGGTGCTATTTCTCAGTTGATGTGCATGGTAATACTGTTGTGTGGCGTAAATGGATTAATGCAGTAAATGTATATAAAGCCAATGTGTTGATACTTTCAGGCGATCTTACTGGAAAAGCCATAGTACCAATATATGATAAAGGTGGGCATTATGAAACTGAGTTCCTAGGAAAAAAGTATACTATAAATAGTATTGAAGAATTGAAGAAGCTCCAAGAACAAATTGAAGGTATAGGGTATTATTACAAAGTAATGACAGTGCAAGAAGCCCAAGAGATAGCTTCTAATGAAAAGAAGCTTGAGAACTTGTTTAAAGAACTTATTACTGAGCGTATAAGAAAATGGATGAATCTTTTGATTGAGAAAGTAAACATCAGAGAAGTAATAGCTATGGCGATGCCTGGGAATGATGATGAGTTTTGGATCGATGAAGTCATAAAAGAATATTCTGATAGGGGCATAATATATCCTTTGGATAAAATTGTAGAGCTTCCATATGGTTATGAGATTGTAAGTAACGATTATGTAAATCCGACACCATGGAAAACACCTAGAGAAGTTGATGAAAAGAAGTTAGAAAAAATGCTTGAGGAGAAAATAAAGAAAGTACACAATATGGAAAGAGCTATATTTAATTTCCACCCTCCACCATATAATACAAAATTAGACCTCGCACCCAAGTTAGATAAAAACATGAAAATTGTATACGTAGGAGGGAAACCAATGATGGTACATGTAGGAAGCACCGCTGTACGCAAAATGATAGAAAAATATCAGCCATTACTAGGATTACATGGACACATACACGAGAGTTACGCAAGCGATAAGATTGGTAGAACAGTAATTGTCAATCCTGGTAGTGAATACACTGAAGGAATATTAAGAGGATTCATAGTTGAGCTCGATGAAAATGGATTAAAGAATTACTGGAAAGTTGAAGGTTAATAAGTGAAATAGAATGAGTGGTCCATCCCATTTTGTAGAAATAAGTGAAGAAGAATTCCTAAAGGAAGCATTAGAGATCATTGAAAAATCTCAATCGCGTGGTATTTATCTCAGAATTCTTGGAGCGTTGGCAGTATATATACATTCACTCGACAAACCAGTTTGCATAAATGCATTTAGATCATTAGGTAGATTTGGTGAAGGGAAACCACTTTTTACAGATCTGGATTTAATAGGATATAGTAAGCAAAAAAAAGAGATCACAAAACTATTTGAAGAAATGCGTTTTCAACCAGATCGTATGATTAACGTTTTATTTGGCGATAAAAGATTAATTTTCTATCATCCACAAAACAAATACCACGTTGATGTATTTCTTAATAAACTTGAATTTAGTCATGATGTGTTATTTGGTGAGAAGCCAGGTTCTGGAAGATTAGAACTAGATCATCCTACAATCACTCTAGCCGATATAGTGCTTGAAAAGCTTCAAATACATTTTATCAACACTAAAGATTTAATTGATCTGATAGTATTATTCATGGGCCACGATGTAAGCAATAGCAGCAACAAAGATACAATTGATGGAGGATATATTGCAAAAGTGCTATCTGATGATTGGGGTTTTTGGTATGACGCCATAATAAATCTTGATAAAGCCAAATCATTAGCGAAAACATTTTTAGAATCTGGAAAGCTAACAGAAGAACAGATTAAAATAATCACAGAAAGAATGGACACTCTTCGTAAAATCATTGACAATTATCCAAAAACAAAGAATTGGGAGAAACGTGCAAAAATTGGTATAAACAAACCATGGTACCGTGAAGTAGAGGAAGTAATAAGATGAAACTCTCATAAATCATAAAGTTATAATTAAAGATTCATGTGTATTCTTCCTCATAGTAAATTGTGAACTTCTGTTTCCTTATAAATATTAGAGTAATGAGAGACAGTATAGGGTGGCATTGATAAAATTATTGAATCAGTTCATAAACGAGTTTAAATATTAAAATGAGATACAGTAATGTATGAGTGAGTATTTTGTAAGTGTTAAGGATTTAGTAAAAGATTTTGGCAAAAGAAGGGTGCTTAAGGGCATCTCCTTTGATGTGAGAAAAGGTGAGATTTTTGGATTAATAGGTCCCAATGGAGCAGGAAAAACCACAACACTGCGAATAATAGCAACTCTTCTTAAACCTACAAATGGCGATGTAATCATAGAAAACATGAGTGTTACTAAGAACGCAAAGGTAATTAGAGGAATTATAAGCTATCTGCCTGAAGAAGCTGGTGTTTATGAAAGATTAACAGGTATTGAGTTTCTCAAATTCTTTGCAGAAATTTCAGAAAGTAATGTTAATGAGACCATAAAAAGAGGCATCGAAATTTCAGGTCTTAGTGAACGATTAAAAGATAAAACAAAGGAATACTCCAAGGGTATGAGACGAAGACTTTTGTTAGCACGCTCACTGATGAATCTACCAAAGTTAGCATTACTTGATGAACCAACATCAGGACTCGACGTACAACATGCGGTCCAAATAAGGCAAACCATAAAGAATTACCGTGAAAAATACGGAATAACCATAATACTCTCCAGTCATAATATGTTAGAGGTTGAATATCTTTGTGATAGAGTTGCGTTTATTAACGATGGTCTCATAATAAATATTGGAACACCTAGAGAGCTAAAGGAGAACTATAATGCAGAAAACCTTGAGGACGCCTTCTTAAGGGCGGTGAACAATATTGCCAAATAAATTAGTGGCAATAATAATTAAGGAACTTAAAGACCTCCTCAGAGACAGAACAACATTATTTACCATGATAATAATCCCATTAATTTTCTTTCCAATAATAGGATTTGCGTTCAAAGCCGGTGCTGAAACCACAGCTCAACAAACACTCAACGTAGCAATACTTAACTTAGATAACGGATATAATGGCATTAATATGGGAAACAACTTAACATCATTTATAAAACAATTCAATAATATTAACCTAATAATAGTAAATGATAATGCTAACAAAAATCTTACACAACTCTCAAGAGAACTCTATGAAAACCAGGGTATTAACGAACTCCTAGTAATACCAAGTAATTTTACAGAAACAATATACAATCCTAACACAACGGCTCAGTTAGAATTATATTCCTATATATCAGCTACTGGTGGTATAGCAATCAAAACACTAGATCCGATCCTTCAAAGCTATATTAGAAACACTATCAATTGGAAAATAAAACAAATAGCTCCTAATGTAAATCCAAACACTATCATTAATCCAATAAACATAAATTACATTTCAATAGTAAGGGAGGAAAAAATACCATCACCACCAGAGATAGTACACAGCTTACTAGCATCACAAAGTTGGACATTACCATTAAGCGTGTTTATAATAATCATAACATCGTCACAAATAGTCGCAGCAGCAATAGCATCAGAGAAGGAATCCAAAACACTTGAAATCCTACTATCAACACCAATATCAAGAGTAAGCATATTAGCAGGTAAAATAACCAGTTCAATGGTCATCGCAATACTTTCAGTACTATCATACGTAGGAGGTTTCACCATATATATGAATACAATATTAGGATTATCATCATCGCAAATCCCCCCGCAAATAATAAATAAAGTATCACAACTAGTTAACAGTCCCCAAATAATAGGAGGTGTAGCAATACTCATGTTTATAACACTACTCACAGCAATTTCTATCGCAGTCTCACTCTCAGTCTACGCTGAAGATGTACGAAGTGCACAAGCATTAGTCTCATATGTAACACTCTTATTTGGACTACCAGCATTCATAGTAATGGGAGTAAATATAGATCAACTACCCCCCATAGAAAAAACCATCCTGTACATAATACCATTCACGCACGCATTCACTGGAATTACAAAATTAATCGATGGAAACTATATTCCAGTAATCATCGGAATAACCTATATGATAGCATTTTCATTAATAATGCTCTATATCGCATCAAAAAGTTTCACAACAGAAAAACTACTAACAGCTAAACTTGCATTCAAACGAAAAAAGTATTAGGACGTGAACTACCCCTCGCTATCGCAAGGGGCTTCCAGCGTTTGCCTGGAGCTTTACGCTTCCAGTCGCATCTGCTGGTTTGCGGGGCTCACAGCTCCGCCATCCCATGCCTCTCATTAAGGCATGGGCTATGTTTATAGCCCTGTTCAAATCTCGGTTAGGAAACATTCCTAAACTTAAGTGCTACTCTGAGTTATTTAAGTTTAACGCAATTCATCCCCACCCTTGCGGATGGGGTCTTCTTGCAAGTTGTGATAAATATAACAACAAAATACTAATATTCAGATAAGTACTTGGAATACATGCTTGAAACTTCTTTTTTGTATAATAAAAATAAATAAAACTATAACAATATAAAATATATGAACTTTTGCATAATTAATTTAGAATAATTTTAAGAAAAATGCTTATATTGATAAAAAATAATTTTAATTAGTTTTAATGAGAAATAGATAAATTTATATTTATGTGAAAATTAAAAACATACGTGACGCATGAACTACATCCTATCGATGTATCAAGAAGTATTAATACTTTAGGTCGTAAAATTTACGGGTTTAGCATTATTGCAAAAAACGTTCCTGGGATACTTGCTAATATAGGGAAAACTTGTGCTGACGCATTGATAAACATTGTTAATATAATAGTCTCAGCTGAAGTTGTAGGAGGTAATGCTCATCTTTTTCTTGTAGCAGATTTAACAGATAGTACGTTTTCTCCAGAAGTCTTGAAAAATGAACTTTCTAAAATAAGTGGTATAATATCTGTTGATATTGTAGAACCATTTGCTAATTTTATTATTGATAATACTCATTTCCCACTTACTATAGGTGGATCGAGAGCAATAATTACCGATAAATCTATGTTGAAAGGCATCATTCATGGTCTCGATAGACAACTTGGCGAGGAAGTTTCTTCTATCGTATTATGGCATATGGGATATTATTCTGGCAAAGAAATGTGGGATCTTTATCATGAACAGCGAAAATCTATTGTGAGAGATCTTGTAGAATTAATGTTAAAAAATATTATGGCATTGGGATGGTGGAGTCGCTATGAAATCGTTGAATATAGCCCTATAAATAACTATGCAAAAATTAGAATATGGGATAATTGGGAATGCCAATTAAAAGGAATTGATGAAAAAGTTGGAAGTCATTTTATTAGGGGTATGTTTGCTGGATTTTTTACTAAGCACTTTAATATAGAGTGTCAAGCATCCGAGACCAAGTGCATATCAATAGGTGATGAATACTGTGAATTTGAGATAAAGACAAGATCATTGTCTGTCACTTAGAGAGCATTTATTTTATATTTATTTTGTTGTAAAGGTAAACTTTTAGTTAGCAATAGTATTCTTGATAATCTAAAATTCTTTGTTATGTGCATATTATATTGTATCCTGCAGCTTTTCTTAATCTATTCATTATAGCCAAGCCAATTCCTGTGGGTTCAATGCCTTCTGCTATTATTATGTCTACATTTTCATTATCTAATTCTCTAAGTGTTTTGAAAAGATTCTTTGCTATTGTTTTTGGTTCATTTCTTTTTCCGATAATTTTTATGTATGGTACATTATAAAGGGTAGCGTTCTCTTCTGTTGCTATTATGCTAACTTTTTTACCTAATTTAATATATTTATTAGCTGTCTCTTGTACTTTTAGTGGTATTTTTCTTTGATCTCCTTCAATGAGTATTAACTCTGCTGATGGTGCATAGTGTCTATATTTCATACCTGGTGATTTCGCTATTATCGTTTCAACTGGTTTTTCAGCTTTTGCCGCTGGATGTACTTCAACATTTTTAATTATACTTTTAATTTCTTCGAGAGTTATTGGGCCTGGTCGTAATATGTACGGTGGTTTTGATGTCAAATCGAGGACTGTAGACTCTACTCCGTAAGTTACATCGCCTCCATCTATTATCACATCAATTCTTTTGTTAAGGTCTTTGATTACATGTTCTGCTGTTGTTGGACTAGGTTTCCCTGAAATGTTTGCACTGGGTGCTGCTATAGGCACTTCAGATTCTTTTATTAACATCAATGCTATTGGGTGATTAGGCATTCTTATAGCGACAGTGTCAAGTCCAGCTGTAGTTATATCTGGAACTAACTCAGATTTTTTAAGCAATAATGTAAGTGGTCCTGGCCAAAACTTTGATGCTAACTCTAATACCTCATTAGGCACTTCCTCTACGAGAATGTATAAATCATTGACATCTGCAATATGAACTATGATTGGATTGTCAGCTGGCCTATTTTTTACTGTAAATATTTTTTGTACTGCTTTTTCATCCAACGCATTCGCACCTAAACCATAAACTGTTTCTGTAGGAAATGCAACAAGCCCTCCATTTTTTATCACATTTGCTGCAAGCCTAATTTTTTCTACTTCAGGGTTTTTTGGGTCAATCTTAAGTATAACCGTATTTAACATTTTCACAATGCCTATATTATTTACAACGTTGTCCTATATATTATTGACATCAAGATACGAAAAGATTTGGTATGATAGAGAATGTCATGAACAGATGTTCACATTAATAGTTGCACTTGTAAAGAGGTACTAAGATCCCGAAAAGCTTTGCTTTGAAGAAGCAAGAAGATCATAGTTTTTATTGAAATATGTGTGTTCCTTCGATTCCTTTTACAGCTTCCACCAACTTATCAAGATGCGCAATTATAGCTTCTTTTCCACCATTTTCTATAAATCTTATTGATGCTAATATTTTAGGTCCCATACTGCCTGGTTTGAAATGTCCCTTGGTATAATACTTTTTTAATTGCTCTACATTTATATTTCCTATTTTATGTTGATTTGGTGTTCCGTAATTTATGTATGCAGCATCGACGTCTGTTAATATGACAAATCGATCAGCTTTTATTAGTGTTGCTAAACGTTCACTAGCTAGATCTTTATCCACTACTGCCTCCACCCCCTTTAATTCGTTATTTTCCTCTATTACCGGTATTCCTCCACCGCCGCATGCTATTACGATGAAGTCATTTTCAATGAGGGTTTTAATTGCTTTAAATTCCACAATGCTTTTAGGATCCGGAGAAGGCACTACTCTTCTATAACCTCTTCCGGAATCTTCTATTATCTTCCAATCTGGATATTCTTGAAGAAGTGTTTTAACTTCTTCTTTGTTGTAAAACGGTCCAACAGGTTTCGTTGGATTTTTAAAGGCCGGATCATTTTTATCTACAATAACTCTTGTTATTACTGTTACAACCTCTTTGTTTATTCTCCTTAATCTTATTTCATTCTGTAATGCCTGCTGTATTATATAACCAATAAATCCTTGGGTTTCGGCAGTACATGAGTCCATGGGAAAGATTGGAATATTAAAAAGCTTACTGCCAGCATCATGCCTAAGTAATGTTGCTCCAACTTGAGGACCATTGCCATGCGTTATTACTAATTTGTAGCCCGCCTCTACTAATTGAATTAATAATTTTGCGACCCTCTGCACGTTTTTGTATTGCTCCTCGAAACTTCCTTTTTCACCTTTTTTTATCAATGCATTGCCACCGAGAGCTATGAGTAATAATTCAGAGACCACAGCAATCACCGATTATAAATTGATTAATTATATTTAAATCCAATGTAGATAATCTTTTTATCCGCCTGCCACTGGTGGGAATATTGCAACCTTATCTCCATCGTTAAACCTTGCATTAGGTCCCCCCAAATATTCTATTGATCTACCATTTACTAGCATTATAACATCTCCTTTAATGTATTTTGCATTATCATCATAAAGCTCTTTTCTAACTTCTTCACCTAGATTGTTCACAAGCGAGTCTATAAGACTTTTAAGCGTACCATCAATGTCCAAGTCTATCTCATTAACCTTAAATTTCTCTCTAAACGTTGCATAAAAAACAACTTTAACCCTAACCATGCTATGTCTATTATCTTAATTTCACTATAAAAAGATTTACATCTCTATCGCCTGTGAACCTGCATTTAGTGCATTGTAATGAAACACTATCTATCTCTATTTAACTCAGAACCCGAAAGTCCTGTTCTTCAAAGCGAAGAGGGCATCGGCGCATTTTTATGTAGAAAGGTTTTTAAATGTTGCATGTGGTATTAATGTGGTGGTGTGCACGTCTAATCCTAAACCTAGGAGGACAACGGTTTTGTTGTTGGCGATCGCGATAGCATTCGTTGTTGGGATAGTTCTTGGCTATGTGTTGAGTTTTGCTGTTCCAGATTCTGCTGCGCGAGCTAACATTGTAGCATGGTTCAAAGTGTTGGGCGATATATTTGTAAGGTTAGTCAGGATTATCATACCAGTCCTAATACTATTCACCATAGCAAGCGCAACATCATCCATAACCAGCGGAAGAAAACTAGGAACACTACTATTATGGATACTAATTTTATACATTGGCACATCAGCTTTAGCAGCATTCTGGGGTCTTCTTTCAGGAAGCATTTTTAACCCTGGTGTCGGTGTTGGTTTACAACCACCTAAGGACTATAAGCCGCCAACACCTCCAAGTGGTGTGGATATTTTGATGAGCTTTTTCCAGTTAGATTTCAGCAACTTACTTACTGTTGGAGGTTCGATGACGATGATAATATTTGCTATACTGCTTGGAGTCTCTGTTTTGTTATTAGGTGATGAGGGAAGAAAAGTAGCTAACTATTTATCTCTAGGATCAAAAATAACGATATCATTTGTGACATTGATTATGTATTATGCACCAATTGCAATATTTGGGTATGCGGTTTGGTTAATGGCTACTTATGGTCCAGCAATGTTGGGAGCTTACGGTAAATTTTTGATGAGTCAGTATGCCTTTACTTTGATGCATTTCTTCATAATATATTCAATACTGGTATTATTAGGGGGTTTGAATCCGACTCAATACTTTAAGGCCCAATTAACTCCGTTTTTAGTAGCATTTACAACACGATCAAGCGCAGTAACACTTCCTTATAATATGGATGCCGCAAAGAAAATTGGTGTACCTGATGAGGTATTTGGTGTCACTTTACCTATTGGAGCCACAGTGAACATGGATGGTACTGCACTGTATCAAGCATTAAGCGCTGTGTTTGTAGCACAATTATTTGGGATACCACTTCAATCTTATCAGTATAGTTTAATAATTATATCTGCTGTAATTGGTTCGGTGGCCACGGCAGCTATTCCTGGGGGAGGAACTATAATGCTTGCTTATGTACTTTCTGTGATAGGGCTTCCGCTTGAAGGTATAGGTATAATGTTGGTTATTGATCCAATTGCTGATGCTATTAGAACTGCTATCAATGTTAGTGGAGATAATGCATGTACAGTGTTAATAACAAGGTTAATTGGTTTAAAGAAATGGTGAATGATTCCTTAATTTTTTAATTTAAAATTTATTTTTTGTTTTGTAATCTTTACGAATGTTTATATTTAGCTTCATTTATGTATAAATGATGAGTAAGATGGGGAGTAGACAGTTTAAGAAAGCGAGGTTTGTGGTAGAAAGTGGTACAATAGTAGTGTACAATGCATATTACATTAAAGATTATCTTAAAGCTAATGGGTACAAGTTTAATCCTGATAACAAAACATGGTACAAAAAGATTGAAAAGTCTAATGAAACAAAAGAGATTGAGTTTTTGAAATCTCTCGGCGTAGTACAGTAATGAAGATCCGAACTTTTTCTTTTTACGTAACAAATTACTTTTTAATGACTTTTTTGTAAGTTTCTATGACCCATGGAAATATTTCTTTTTCTTCTTTTTCAAAGTGTAGTTTAAACATTTCATTCAATTCGATTTCTTTTGCATTTAACTCTTCTGCATTTAATGATTCCAATGATGTATTCACTAATGTCTTTATATTATTTATCAATTGATGAATTTTTAAATGTTGCTGGAATACTTTTATTGCCTCTTTTGATCCCCCCCGACCATAACTGTCGAGGAGAATTTTTAACAATCGAGCTTCTTCATCAATTACATGTTGATTAAGATATGAGTCGAATCTGGTAAATATCTCATTGATTTTTTCATGGTTTTTCTCATTTATGGCATTTTTAAGTTCAGTGATATCATTCATTATCATCTTATGTTCTTTTAAGAGCACACTAATGAGCTCTTCTAATTCGTACTGTCTTGGCCTAACCATTGTTAGTCACTGTGTTTATGTCTATAGAGAATATAACTATTACGCTGTAGTGTTAAGGCTTTTCATTATTTCTATAATGTTAGTTCTTGGAAAAAGCTTATATTCATCCTGCATGACTTATTTTTGGTGATTTGATGAAACGTAATGAAAAAACATCTAAAGAAGATGTCATTCAAAAAGTAAGATCAATGCTGGATGATTTGGAAAATATCGAGAATAACGTTGAAGAACTTTTTAAAAACGGTTATATTACAACTGGACATTATGAGGATCTCTTGGATATTCTTGATGACATGGTTTCAATATTTAAAGAAATACTCGAAGAAATTAAAAGTGCTAAATAAATGATTTTAGTTTTTGATTATGATTTATTTTCCTTTAAATATTATTTCTTTATATGCGGGAAGATCTAAAAATCCGTGTCCACTTATGTTCATTAGAATAACCTTTTTCTCGCCTCTTTTTTCATACTCTAACGCACTATCTATGGCGGCCCTTATTGCGTAACTTGATTCTGGCGCTGGTAACCATCCTTCACTCTCAATGAAAAATCTTGCCGCCTCAAATACAGCTTTTTCATCTGCTGGATATGCTACAGCATCTATTATTCCGTGTTTTCGAAGTAAACTTATAATTGGTGCTGATGCATGGTATCGTAAACCGTCCGCTTTTATAGGTATCATTTCAACCTTATGACCTAACGTATACATTTTCATAAGTGGTGTGTATTCCGCAACATCTCCATAATCATATTTATACTCACCTTTTATCAAGTTAGGAGCCGCCTCTGATTGGGCTGCTAAGAATCTCATATCTTTTTTACTCTTTAATGCTTCACCTATGAAAGGCAATGCAATGCCTCCAAAATTACTACCACCACCAAGGCATGCAACAATCAAATCAGGATAATCGTCCGCTAATTCAAACTGTCTCATAGCTTCAAGCCCAATTATAGTTTGGTGTAAAAGAACATGATTTAAAACAGAACCTAAAGCATAAGCTGTTCCTTCATGATTTGAAGCATATTCTAAACCTTCAGATATTGCTAATCCTAAAGAACCAGGGTGATTCGGATTTTGCATTAATGCATTTTTACCAGCATTAGTAATCTTGCTTGGTGATGCATGAACCTTTGCACCATAGAGTTTCATGAATGTTCTCCTATCTTTTTTCCACTCATAAACAGAACGAACCCAGAAAATTACAGAATCAAGATCATTAAGTCTAGAAGCATAAGAGAGGGCTGTTCCCCACTGTCCCGCTCCTGTTTCAGTAACAAGTGTCTTGAGACCTTGTTTCGATGCATAATAGGCCTGTGCTAAAGCTGTATTTACTTTGTGAGAGCCTGTGGGAGATAAGTCTTCTCTTTTATAATATATTTTAACGTTTTTGAGACCCAATTTTTTCTCAAGTCGTAAAGCTCTATATAAGGGTCTTGGTCGTCCAGCTTGAATATAAAGTTCTCTTAATTCATTTGGAATCGGTACCCAACGATCATCTAAAGAATCCTGTCTTAAACATTCTTTAATCATAACGCTCTTAATGAAATCCAATCTTGACGGATCATTGTCAGGATTTTTAGGAGGTGGAAGTCGTTCCGGAAGGTCCGGTAAAATATTATACCAATACTTTGGCATATCATCCGGGGGCAGGTCAAATCTGTTCAAGATTAACACCAATACTTAAGTAGTGTTAAAAATAAATAAAGTTAGCATATCCTTGTTTGCTTACTTTTTCGCTGTAGATTCTTATAATGGATTCTGTATCACTATTCCAAGCTTCTTCATTAATTCTTTATACCTGCTTCTTATTGTAACTTCAGTAACTTGTGCTGCAATGGCAATTTCCTTCTGTACTATTTCTTGTCTGTGTTGTAAGCATGCTATGTAAACTGCGGCACCTGCGAACCCTGCTGGATCTTTACCTGCAATTAATCCCTTTTCTTTAGCCTTAGTTACTATGTCCAATGCATCTTTTTGTACTTCAGGGTTAAGATTTAGTGTTTTTACTATTTTTTCAACATAGATTACTGGGTTCGGAATGTCAGGCCTTATCTTGACACTTCTTATAATCACTCGATAACAACTCGCTATTTCTTTTCGACTATTTTCACTATATTCAGCTATCTCATCAAGTGTTATCGGCAAACCTCTTCTCCTACACGCAGCATAAAGAGATGCTGCAGCAACAACAGGTATGGATCTACCATGCGTAAGCTTATATTCAGCAGCTTCTTTATAAATTAAAAGCGCCTCATCTTTTATCAGTTGTATTAATCCTAGTTTACCTGCTACCTTTTCAATCTCATCCTTTGCCCACATTAAATTTCTTTTAAAAGCGGCTTTATTTGCAATCCTAATACTTTCTTTCTGTTCATCTGTAATTACTTTTGTTCTTGCATCCTGCAATGAAGTTGAGTTAGGTAATAATTTCACGTGTTCAAATTCTTTATTCTGTCTCATTTTCATTTATCATCACCCTTATTGAAGGATTAGAGCATAATGACAAATAAATAGTATAAAGCGTATAATTCTGTTATTAATACTATAGCTCATTTTTTCTCAAATTTAATATATTAGTAGTAGTATATAAATTCATCATGAACTATTTAAATAAATTATCCAGCTTTTTCATAGAATATTCATAAAATATTTAATAAACCATTAGAATATATCTTAAATAATACAAAACTTAAAACATAATATTTAATTAATATTGTTATGTTTCTTAAACAATTTGTAAACAGTTATTTGCATCAATTACTTTGAACTTTCTTGATTATCTTTACTGCTGAACATGTAACTGTCATCAAGGTAGGTTTTAAACAATCGTGCATCTAGAAACTTATAAAGCATACACTTTACCAATAGTTTTTAGTTTATTATCACTATAATATATTGAGCACTATTACATCAGCAAGGTATAATGAATATTTCCTTGATATCTTTCTTGTCTTGAAGAGCATCCTCCATAACTATCATTGGTTTAAGGTATATCTCTTCTGGCTTGTCCTTTATCTAGTTATGCGTATACAAATACTACAAGTACTATTCTTATCTTGATGAACATAAAAGCATGAAATTTTCATATAATTTATGCAGGCATCCCATTTTTATTAGATGATCTCTATATTCATATAACAAAATAAGAGTTCGTGTTTTATTGTATAGAATCGATTTCCTTTTATATTAGCGTTTTGTTACTTATTAATGATGAAAATATGAGACCAGAAATATTAAGGAAATTTATTCACATGCTTTTTTCCATTATTATGTATCTTCCTATTCCTATTGCGCGTATTATTAATATTAATCCTATACAGTTTTATGGGTTTATTATAGCTTTAGCCACATGGATTTACGCGTTAAAAGTGAAAGGTCCTCCGCCAGGAATTAGCCTAGATGAAATAGTGAAAAAAATGAGAGATGCTAGTGAACAATTTAAGATTATCGAGAAAGCTATAAGTTCTGTTGAGCAAACGATCAGTGATATAGAACGTGAATATGAAAAAAGAGCTGGTTGGATAGGGCTTTTAGCTGGTGCTATAGGTATAAGCGTTTCCTATATTCTATTTAACGATCTCTTTGTGATCGGTATTTTAGCGCTCACAGTTCTTGATGGAGTTGCAGCCATAGCAGGCATCACTTTCGGTAAAGTAAGAATACCATACTCCCACGGAACGGTGGAAGGAACGTTGTCAGGTGCTTTGTCGTATCTTCTTGTTTTGTTATTCCTCACGAAACCAGTAAACGCCCTGATAATCACGCTTACGGCCACGATTGCAGAACTTTATGGTATAGAGGATAACATCACAGTACCAATATCAGCAACAGCCATATACTTTATATTATCCACTCTACAAATCTAGTTGATCTGACATTCTACAAGTGAGAGCGTTATTATTTTTATGGAAGATAGGTTTCTCACATTTTATTAAAAATTTGATATGTGTTACTAAGAATACATTTAATACTTTCTTTTTATAATATTTATTGAGTATTAGTGATAGATTTTAAGGCAAGTTTGAAATCTGGTTTTCTTTCAGGTATACTTTATGGTTTATTAAACGCGGCAATAACTTATGTATTCTTTATAATGTACAAGGCTGCTATAATAAGTGAAATTAATGCAACTCTTCCTCAGAATTCTACGATGTCCGCAGTTCAATTCTATAATACTATATTGTTTCTTGGGCCTGTCATGAATATGACCCTAGGACTGTTTGGAGGACTTGTAATGGGCATAATCTTTGGCGTTTTTTATGATAAGATTCCGTTACAGTCGTACATGATTAAGGGAGTGTTGATCAGTTTGGTAGTATGGCTAATAACAAATATATCAAGGGTTACGTATCTTTTTTCAGGCGACTATTATGTGATATCAGGATTAATAGTAGCACTAATGTGTGGTGGTTTTTTAGGAATTCTCTATAAAAGGTTTAGCGTTAAGCCACGAGCAGAACAACCATTAACTACTCAAGAAAACCAGCATCCTCCTAATGTCTAACCTCTTCCTAGAAGGAATTCTCTTTTAGTGTTCTGGTCTGTATTTGCATGTGTGAACCTTGGCCGCCATCAGGCTCAATCACCTCTAGGGTTTATCAATGGTTTGTCATCACTCTCTAAACCCCGGTTAGAGTCATTTATGTGACTCTTCTTAAATGTCTGCTCCTTTCGAGGCAATCACCACCCCACACCTGGAGCACGTAGAGTTCTTTGGATTGAGGAGTACAACACCAGATCTATAAACAACGAATGATTATATCATTTTTCAATCACTCTTTGCTACATCTCGATTATGTTTTCTAGATTTGTTGAACATCCCTCTTTTACTCAGTTTTTCAAATTTGTGCAAGGCGAAGTCTCATTAATCTCAATTGTCTTAACTAAAAAAATTCAGGAAATAAAAGCTCTACAAAGTTTCCATTGCTCATTTAACTTTTCCTTTATGATTTCCTGCGCACACGGGGTCTTTTTGTAATGCTAATTTCATAGGCCGTAATCCCAGTCACAGTTTTGCTTCCTTAATTACCACTTCTGCTATTTTCTTCACGTCCGCCTCATAAATGTCGAGAGTTGGCACCTTCTTCAAATATTTTGATATGTCAATCTCATAATCTATTCTTTTTCCAGCTCTCTCTAAGACTTTTGAGGCGCATCTGTTTCCACACCCGTTTATGATAATATTCCTTTTTGCTTTCTCCGCAATTTCCAAGTGCGGCTTTGAACCAGCCGCAACAGCTGTTATGCAGCACATCCTACCCTTATCCAAGTTAGTGAGCAGAACGCCTACAGCATGCCCTATCTGTCCGACGTTAGCTGCTCCATCACAGACCCAAATCACATTTTCATGTTCAGCAACCTTATAGCATAACGGAAGAATTTTGACCTGAGTTGCCATGCCTATTCCTCCATAATCGTCTATTTCATCTTCAGCTAGGATTATATATTAAGATATTTAAATTTATCGTTTGTTTGGGAATAAATGTGAAGTATTGGTGTCTAGCCTTGCTGAGGCTTTTTCCTTATTACGAGCATGGATGGAATTTTGGCGAATTCTATGTCATCCTCGTGGATTTCAGCTTCAACAAAGTCTCCAAGCTTCAAGCCGTCGCTTCCATCACAGTTTCCAATGGACTCCGGTCTCAACCCGCTGAAAGCCATTGGCTATTGAAACTCTTCCTCTTGGTGTCACAATCCTGAGGATTCTGTCCAACTCTTCTTTGTTTGGCACTCGCTCATCAGCTATTCGTGGTGCATCAGACTCACCTCTAATGTTGACTTTAAGCTTAACGTTAACGCCATTATAGGAAAGCCAGCTGTTAAAAACCTTCTTAAACCTGGACAAATAGAAGCCAGCCTTGCCCTCTTTCTCCATTCTGCGGATAAAGTCTGTAAAGTCACCCTGAAAGCCTTAGATTTAGTAACCTTAAGAATAGCCATAGGGTTAGTTTTATTCATATCACAGTAAAATCCCAACGTTCTAAGATACACAGTGGCTGTCACAATGGATTTGGCTGCCAAATTTTCAAACTAACGCTTTACATCCGCATCCTCAAGCAGATGTGCGTACTTTGACCCCATACTCCATCAATTATGGGAAGGTATGTTTCGATATTTAAGGATTCACTTAAAAATTTAAGTGGGCCGGGCCGGATTTGAACCGGCGACCACCGCCTCGTAAGGGCAGCATCCTAACCAGTCTAGACGACCGGCCCTCTCTTAATGTGAGTAGAACGAGATTTTTAAGTGTATCGTCATTGTTTTTATAATTGGAGTGTGTGTAGGCTTATGGGTCATCTATTGAGATTGTTGTTGTTTGGCTTTCAGTTTCTATTTTTTTCATTAGGTTTTCTATAAATTTAATGATTGCGGAGTTGTCTTGGGTTTCTAGGACTGTGTCGCATTCTGGGCATTTGAAGCTGTGATCGTATGCTTCATCGAATGTGTATCTTTTTTCGGGGTGATTTGGGCATATGAAGAATGTGTTTTGTTTTTCGTATTCTAGTCTGTTTTTGAGTTTTTCGAGGACGAATTTTTTTCGTCTGTGTATCACATTAGCTAGGTTTTCATAGTCTAGGCTCCAATAATATGTGAACCATCCTGTGTCTGGTTCTTTTTCTCTTCGATATTTTACAATGCCTACGTCGAAGAGTTCGTAGAGTACTTTTCTTATTACGCTGAGTTTGAGTCCAGTTCTTTTTATTAACCATTCTTCTGTGGTTTCTCTTCTTTCTGATAGTGCTAGGATTACTGGTTCTGCTACTGGTCCTACAAATGTTCTAGCTAGTTTTGATATGTATGATTTGAATCTCGCTTGATTTTCTGATCTTGACATTTTGCTCAATTTACTATTTAATCTAAAATATTTAACTTTTAATGTAGTATGTTAGTTAGGTTCAACAAATGTTACTTTTTAGTTTTCATATTAATTATCTTTTTTCTACGTTCTGATGGTATGATTTGGATTTTAGCGTTGGTGAAAGTTTTGTAAAACTCTTTGCCTTCAAATAGGTGATCGAGAAATACTGCGAGGGCTGCTATTTCACTATGAGGCTGGTTTGTCACTGAAACATTATATGTTGCCATTTCATAAATTTCTCTAGGTACTTTTGATGCCCCAATTATTATTAATTTATCCTTATTGCTAGTTTTTATCTTATCTATTACGGATGGTAGTGGAAGGCCGTACATTGTAAGGTGTATTACTTCATTTCCGTTCTCAATCCATTTCTTAATGAAGTTCTTCCATGAAACGCCCATTTCTAATGTGAATGGACCACCAAATCTGTTTACTACATCATGGATTTTCTTTTCTATTTTTTCATCGACAGTATCGAATATAATACCATCTGCACCAAACGCTCTTGCTACTAATGCGCAATGTGTACTTATTCTTTTGTCCCGCTCGTGTCTATGCCCTAATCTGAACACGAAAATTTTCATTTTGATTCATTAGTCTTTTTAGGCGTTTTAAGTTTTGCTATATCACCTAATGTTAAATCTGCTGGCACAGAATTTTGGCTTAGATTCGTAACGGGAGGAATATTCTCGATGAGAGGGATGCCCAGTACTTTTTCTATTTTTCTTGCTAGTTGAATGCTAGGAACAATGGAACCTGTTTCAATCTTTTTTATTACAGAAACCTTTTCACCTAGTTGACTGGCTAAAAAGTCTTGGGTCCATCCTAATCTTTCTCTGGCGGATTTTATTAGTAATGGGTATTCATCAATAACTTTTATATTCTCATTAAAAATATCCTTTTCGAATTTTCTTTGAGTTGTTTTGCTACTCGGTTTTGACTGTATTCTAGGTTGTGCTGGTGTCATTTGGGTTTGTGAAATTTGTCTGGTCTTTATTGGTGTACCATATCGTGAACATTCATTGCAGACTGTTAATTTTGCTCCTCCTATCAAAATAGTGATGGGTTGACCCTTAATAGGTTTGCCGCATATTTCGCATGTAAGCAAAGCTTACACCATTTATATAAGTATTTAAGGTAAAATATATTTAATCGTCTTGTGGTGGTTCTTCTGAGCATGGCATTATCACAAATTAGGAGAATAGCGGACTATCAGTTTGGTTTAGGGGTTGGTAAGGTATTGTTTCCTGAGCATGTTAGTATTGAGCTTTCAAAACAAGGGAGACCGAGAAGAATTTATTTGAACGATAGGCTGATAGCTACTATACGTGCGCGTGATGGATATATTGCACTTACATTGGATGGAGCAAGAATATTGTTGGGGAATAATTTAGCAGAGAAAAATATTGTGATAATATCTGAGGATGCTGTGCCTTTTGTAAAAAATGGACGCAATGTGTTTGTAAAATTTATTGAGAATGCGTCTAGGGAATTAAAAGCAGGTGAAGAAGTTATCATAGTTAATAAAAGGAAAGAATTAATAGCTGTTGGAAGAGCTATTTTAAATGGTGAAGAGATGTTAAATTTAAAATCTGGGTTAGCTATTAAAGTTAGGAGAGGTGTTGAGGATTGAGTAGAATTATGAACAGAAATATGATGCGGACTCTACAGCGTATGGGCATTAGCGTAGAGCCGCTTAACGGTGTTAGAGAGGTTCATTTAATATTTGATGATAAGATTCTGAAGCTTGTCAACCCATCAGTAATGGTTACAAAAGCTGGTGGACAAGATATATATCAAATAGTTGCTGAAAAAATAGTTGAGGAGAAGCAAGCTCTTCAAATACCACCATCAAAACCTATAGAAGAACAACCATTAACTATTCCAGAGGAGGATGTGATATTAGTTGCAGAGCAGACTGGTGTTTCAAAGGAAAAAGCAAAGCAAGTACTAGTACAAACTAACGGAGATATAGCAGCCGCGATACTCATGTTAAAATCAAAGAGGTAGATCATTTGTTAACAGTGCATGTTAACGATCTAATGATACTAATTCAGGGAATGATGGTTCGTTCACCAATCAATATTGACTCACTTAAAGAAATTCTTGATAAAGCAAACAGTAACGATTGTGTCGTACAGTTGATTGATGCAGACGTTGTCGCTTCTCTCCATCATTTAATCGCTGCAGTAATTAGGACAGAGCGTTCTTTTAGTTCAAAAAGAAACATCTCGCATAAGAGACATGTGGAATTGCTTTTACGATTATGCGGCACACATCAAATTTCTGATGCAATAAAAATTGCCGGCGTAAAACCGGATTCCGTTAATATTATACTCATATGTTATGGAAAAACGAAATGCCCATACTTTGAAACAATCCTTAAAATGATTAATGGTGATTTAAGAGACGATGTTCTTTACCTTAATAAGGAAAAGAGAGAAAAATTAATTAAAATTTATAATCTATCATATAATATTCCTACTGAAGATCTAATAAAATATGTGCTTTTTAAAACATCATTAATAGAAATAGGTTTTTAGTTTAATTACTTTAATAAACACGTTAATCTAAGAGAATAGTAGCTCTGTAAGTGAAACAAAGCTCAAGCTGAATGGCGGGGAATCATATGCTCTGGGGCTGTGGCAGAGAAATTAAAGAAGGTCTTAGAATGCAAAGTTCTACGGCTAAAAAACATAATATGGGCTGAAATCGTATAGAAAGGTGGTTCGATACATTTAAAGCCAGAACAAAACGACTCTACAACAATTTCCCAAACAACCAAACCATGCAAAGCGCAATGCAAAACAAAGGCCTAGCGTATTCATAAAAACTCCCAAATTTTTAAGTGAGCTGGCCCCATGCCAAATGAGTTCAAGTCTCTTTAGATTCTATATCAGTTAGAATAATTTTAAAACTGTGATATTGCAGCAAATTTCTGCATAGTGTGTTTGCTAGGATTGCTTATTTAATGTTAAGTAATGAGAGCAATAGTAGGAGTAGTTTAAACTTGACGTTTTCCCATATTGCCATCCTGAAGGCTCTTCTTAACGCTTTGCCATATATAACATCCTTTATTCCTTTCTCGCTTCTCTCATATTTTAAGCCTCTTATTATTACTACTGGTATTGCCTCATTTGTTTGGCCGAAAAGTAGATTAGCTGTGGCTGAAACCAAGTCCGTTAGGTTGTCAACGCCTCCAAATTTGGGCTTACCATACAAATCTTTACTTGCGAAATTTCTTGAAACTGGTTGTATACCTGAAGATCCTATAGCTATGTCAATAGATCCGAATTTATCAAGCTTCCACTCCGTATCCGTAATGACGATGGCTACTTCCTTATTCGTCAGTTCTCTTATCCTCTCTCTCATTCTTTTGGCTGATTCATCTGGGTCTTTAGGTGGTAGAGTGCAGTAACCTTCTGGAGAATTTGAAAAATCTAATCCGGCATCGGTAAGTAGCATTCCTTTCACACTTGTCATGAAGATGTAAGGGTCTTTCCTAATAATTTCTGCTGCAGTCCTTTCATCTCTAGCATAATCTTTGAAAAATTTTCCATAAATTTTCATAAACTTATAGATTGGTATGATAAAGCTTATGCTATCACTATTGCGAAGGATTAGCTCTATTTCTCTTGCATCCTTGTGGTAAATTCTCGATAGAGCTTTAGCTCTCCTCGATGGCTGCACGTCTGCAAACCTATATATCCTTCCTTCAGCCTTAGAGACTATCTTCGAAGTTACGACAATCACATCATCCTCTTTTACTCCATAAGCCTGCTTTTCAGCCTCATCAACTATTAACTTCGCAAGGTCAATCCCAGGACTAATATCCACGTTTATCTTCAATCCATAAATTTCTATCTTCATTGCTCTTAGTCCTCAACATCAAAATAACTGTTCGCTATGATATAAAGGATTCGATTAAAAATTTGGTAAATCGCATGCAATTAAATAATTAAGCTTTTTACAATAACTCTTTATTTTTCTCTAATTCTAGTCTAGCCTTGCTAAGATTCTGGTCTGCATTTGTATGTGTGGACCTTGGTTATCATCAGACTCATCAACTTCTTGCGTTCATCGATGGTTCGTCATCTCTCTCTTATTTTAAGCCGAGAATACGTCTCTATCCACTCTGAAATTGTTAGATACGGTGTATGATCTGAAGGAAAAGTTCTCTTTTCATAGTTGCCAAGTAATTTGAATTCTTAATTGATGATGTGCAGGTTTGTAGTTAATATATATAACAAAAATAATTCTAAGATTACATATCTTGACAATATTTATATTTCAGATTATTTTTAGAGTCACGAGGATTATGCCATTTGAGAAGGTTACTATTAGAACAATTTCTGATGAGTGTAGTAGGCTTCGAAAACTTGGATTCTCTGTTGTTGATGCTCATATTGGTGCTCCGTCTCATGAACCTCCAGTTCTAATAAAGGAGGTTTTAAGTGATTTAGGTGATGGAGGTCGCGAATATCTTCCGTTCGTCGGTATTAGTGAGCTAAGAGATGCGGTAGCACATTTTATAGAGATGTGGCGAAATGAGACTGCAGAGTCTTCTAAAGTAATAGTTACATCTAGTGCTGTACACGCATTATATGTAACATTTAAAATGTTTTCTGGATTTAAGATGCTTCTTCCAAAACCATATTTTCCGCATTATTTCGAACAATCAGAGATAACAGGAGTTAAATACACCTTTTATAATCCTACAGCATATGACATAACATCAGAGATCGTCAGCAAATTAGATGATGATACAAAGGCAGTTCTCATAAACTATCCACATAATCCAACTGGATACTATCCACCATCAGAACAGTTAAAAGAACTAGAGGATGAGCTAAGATCCAGAGACATAATATTAATAAACGACGTTGTTTATCATGAAATTTATTTTGATGAAAGGCCATACTTTCCAGGTGATATACTCATAGATTCGTTCTCGAAGACCTTTTCACTGCCTGGGCTAAGAATTGGTTATATTTATTGGAATACAAAAAACATAGAACATGTGGGAAGATTAGTATACTTAACAACTGCCGGTGCAAGTGATTTCTCACAGAGAATCGCATTACGTGTGCTAAAATCAGTCACCAAAACATATTTGGATTATGTGAGATCATATTATAAAGTTAAACGTGACGCATTGATACAAATGCTTGATGAACTAGATTTTGAATACCCCGCGCCTAAAGGAGCATTTTATGCTTTTCCTAAACACCCAAAAATTAAAAACAGCACCGAATTAAGTAAAGCGCTATTATCATCGAACAGATCAGTATGTATAGGTATTATACCTGGAGAACTTTTTGGCGGCAATCATAATCAATTTAGAATAAGTTTTGGAAAACTAACCGAGAACGATATAGAATTAATGAAGCAAGAATTTGAAAAAGAATTTTATAAAGAAAAATCTATAGTTCATTAGTTTTGGATTTAGCATTGCTTAACCATGACAGGTGAAGAATAAAGGAATTATAAGAAAAAATGACTTCCAGCAATTCGCTATAGTCAGCGGTGTTATTTTTTACTTTCTTTTTGGAGAATAATTTTTCTCTCAGACAGTTATAGTAACAACATGAATGATAAATCTCATCTTAAAACAGAAAAGCCTATATGCTTGATGTTTCTAGTGTTATAGTGATGATGAGTCTTTTAGCATTAAACCACTTGGTAGTTAAACTCAATGAGCATAGTAAAATGCATAACAGCAGTGCCTATAAAATGAGTATGAATCTTGGAGTCTTCAGGAGATTTCGTCCTTCGAAACAGAAAGGAGGTCTTGTAAGGTGAAAGCAGAGGATTTAATCCAAATTATTCGGGATGAATTAAAAAGTGTTAATCAATTAATATTGAATCATAAATTTATAATTGATGCTGAAAACGGTGAGTTACCATTAGCTGCATTCAAAACATTTGTTTCTCAAGAATATTACATTGTGTATCATGATGCTCGTAGTCTTGCATTAATGGCATCAGGCGCAAGGTATTATGATGAGTTTGAATTTTTCTTAGAATTATCCAAGAGTGATGGTGATGCATTAAAATTATTAGAGAAAATGGGAAAATCACTTGGGCTAGACGTTTTGTCTCTTAAAAACGTAAAAGTTATACCAGAGGCTGTCGCATACACTCATTATTTGGCATGGTTAGCACTTTATGGAAATCCAGGAATGCAAGCTATAGCATTAATAATTAATTTACCGGTTTGGGGTAGTAACTGTAAAAAACTTTCTAATGCACTTAAAAATAAGTACGGTATTAATGAAACTGGGTTTCTAGATCTTTTTGCGCAACCATATGGTGAGTCAGAAACTAAGGGGGCTAAAATTATTGAGAGGTATTTGGATGATGTTGAAGACTTAAAAAATGTTAGTCGAATTATTCAAAAATATGAACTCATGTTCTGGGATGCAATTTACAAGGAGGCGTATTTATGATGCTTACAGAAAAATTGAGGAATAGGGCCGATACAATATGGAGGAAAATTTTTGAGCATCCTTTTGTATTAGAGCTTTATAAAGGAGAATTACTGATGGAGAAATTTAAATACTATGTAATACAGGATTATAACTACCTTGTTGAAATATCACGTTGTTTTTCTTTAATATCTGTTAAACTAGATTTTAATATTGCTAAACAAACACTTCAAATAGCTTACATGGATATGACTACTGAAATGGATAATTATTTAGCATTGTTAGAAAAGCTTAATCTGAAGATTGATGATGTTATCAAAACTGAGCCAGCTCCTACAAATTTTGCATACATGAACTTTCTTGTAAGGATATGTTCTCTTGGAACGCCCATTGAAGGTTTAGTAGCATTACTACCGTGTTTTTGGACATATAAAGAAATTGCAGAACATCATAAAGAAAAGCTCAAGAACAACACAAACGATATATATAAAGATTGGGCGAGAACATACCTTTCCGAAGAATACAAAAACCTAGTAAACATGCTAAAAGACATCATAAATACTTTACCCTATACTAATTACGATACCCTAGAAAAAATATTTATGATTGCTAGTAAATATGAATACATGTTCTGGGAAATGTCATATAAAATGGAAAAATGGAACATATGACACCTCACATCCGTTTGTTCCGTATTGTTATTCCTACCATTTAAGGTTGAACACAGGAGATTAGTAGAGGTTTCCATTTTGAGCTCAATGGTATGGAGCTCACATCATCTTTTCTCTCACATCTGAGAAATAACTGTAAAATCTCTCTTTAAATGAAAGTCACTTCTAATTGTATAATTGAGAGGAGTATGTGAAGTGTTTTCTTTATTATTGGAAGATTAATGAAGACAAGTTATAAGGTATGCGATCTTTAATGCATATTATGAGTGCAAATACTCTAAATGAATGATATTAAACTTCGCAGTGAGATTGAAAATTTTTATAAATTCTGTTTAATTAAGTTTAAGGGGGTCATCTATATGTCGTATTTGAATACTGAATTGGCGTTTTTTGTGTCAGTTATATTAGTATTAGTTCTCGTATTTAGGAAGACTAATATAGCATTTTCATTAGGTATTGGGACAATATTTTATGGAGTTTTTACTCTTAGCTATGATGTTCTTAGTGCAACTGTGAGATCTTTTAATTTGACCATGATTGAGGTCATAGCTGCTCTCACTTTAGCAATGTTTTTGGCTGGGTTATTTAGTTCTTTAGATATTTCTTCTAAAATGGTTGAAGGTTTAAGTGTATTCGGTGAAAAATTTGCAGCTGTTTCTACGCCTGCTGTAGTAGGACTTCTCCCGATGCCAGGAGGAGCTTATGTTTCTGCCGTTATGACAAAATCACTGTATGATGAAATGAGGCTTGCTCCACATGAAGAGACTTTCATAAATTATTGGTTTCGTCATGTTTGGATTCCATCATGGCCTCTTTTTCAAGGTGTAATATTGGCTGCTGGAGTACTTGGAACAACAACACAGGACATAATTAAAATTACATGGCCTGTAACAATCATAGCAGCATCAGTAGGGCTTCTACTAACTATACCCAGATTAAAAAGTCAGGTAAGTGTTAGAAAGAATGGTTCTAGTCTAATCCATCTTTGGCCTTTTATTTTAATTGGTCTCCTCACAATACTCATAGGCATCGATGTAGCCATATCTACTGCAATAACAGTATTAATTTTTATTTTAGTGTATAAGCCTAAGAAAGTTCATTATATAAAAGCGCTTAAACATGCAACAAATATTACAATACTATTGGTCATCATCTTTTCACTAATTTTTAGTCAATACATCAAAGAGAGTGGCATCACAAGTATTTTAGCTGTTATTCTTGGACCTATAGGTAATTTTATGGCATTTCTTATACCATTCTCTATTGGTTTTGCAACTGGAATTGAATTCACGTATGTTGCACTAACGTTTCCTCCACTAATACCATTGCTTTCAGGATATGGGCTCTTATTCGCATTCACTGGAGGATATATGGGAGTTATGCTAAGCCCTGCACACAGCTGTCTAATTTTATCAAGCCAACATTATAACGCTGAACTACCTAAAGTATACAAACTAATAATACCGACTGTTGTGATAACTGTAACACTTGTTTTCCTGCTTTTTAGCGTTATGAATTCATTCAATATAAAAATATAGTCACAATTGAAAGCTTACTCTTTGGGTAGGAATGAAAGTTATAAGCTCGCATTCTCTCTTACAATATGTACGGAGTATCACTTTAGGAGGAGGAAATTAGAAGAAAACAACAAACCCTTTAGTTATTAATCCTTTGCTGACATTAAATTATCACTATTCACGACTGAGGTCGAGAGATGGAGATTCTCTGTTTCTTTTACCTGAGGTTTTATTATGCTTGAGTTCTGGGCTCTGTCAAGACAGTTCCAGCTATGGAGTTTGCTTTCATAGCTCGCTTGAGTATATGTTCATGATTCAGTTATCTTTGAGCATCTTGCTTAATAGTACTATTGCCCAAATCATTATTTAAACCTATTAATACCATTCTCACTAAAGCAGGGAGTCTTCTGGTGATATATTTTGTAAATCAACCCAATAAATAACAAAATAATGCCTAAATATTAAGGGTTAGTATTTAAATAATAAAAATACTTCTAAACCATGAGATATATGCTTGCTACAGAAGTCTTAAAAGAAGAACATGAAATTATATTAAGAATGTTACGTATTTTAAACGTGATTTCAGTTAGACTAAAGGAGGATAAGATAGTTGATGTGAATGTTTTTACACGTATATTGGATTTCATAAAGAACTTTGTTGATAAGTGTCATCACTCTAAAGAAGAAAACGTCTTATTTCCGGTGCTAGAAGCTCATGGTATTCCAAAAAAGGAAGGACCAATAGGTGTAATGCTTATTGAGCATGAGTATGGTAGAAAATACATTAAAGCATTAACTGATGCCGTCGAACGTTATTATGGCGGAGAGAAAAAAGCAAAGCAAGAAATAATAGACAACATTACGAATTATGTCAACCTTTTAAGTCAGCATATAATGAAAGAAAACGAAATATTATTCCCGATGGGTAATGAGGTTCTACATGAGCATGAAAGTGCAGAACTTATAGAAAGATTTGAAAGAATAGAGATGGAGGAAATAGGACTTAGAAAGCATCAAGAATACATCAGACTAATTAACGATCTTGAGAGTGCATTTCTTTACACTTCTTCGTAAAAGGGGAGTTTAAGCTGTAATTATGTTGGCTAAATTAGAAGAAATTAAGGTTTGTGCATATTTAAATACTATGATGTGCTTGCATGTTACCAATAATTAAACTTGAAGAAAAAGTTCAAAACATAATGCTAACCCGTAAGCATTGATTGCTGTATTATATTTAAAATATCACGCAAGTTCTACATTTAATAATCAGATATTTCCGAGAGACTAACTCTAAACATAAAGGCTGATGTGCACGGTCTCTTTTTTTAATTATTAAAGTTTTTATTCTTCTATAGCGTTTAAAAGTGCGATGAATAATGGAGGAGTTTGAAGTAACAAAGGTAGGATCAAAACGTGATTTCCTAATATTTTTTGTTATTAATGTTATTGATTTTCTTGTACTTTATTATATTTTACAAAACATTACGCAGGCTATTGCTACTACTATTTTTATGGCAACTGTGATCGGTACTCTCATGTTTTGGCGTTTTAGATTAGCAATAGCATTCTTAGGTATTGCACTACTCCTAATAACCAGGACATTAGATTTAGAACACATGATTCAATTTATGAGCATTGATGTGATAACATTTCTCATATCTATGATGATAGTGGTTAGAGTTGCGGAAGAAGAGGGTTTCTTTGATTGGTTCCTATACAAAATTATGAAATACACAGGGAATGATCCACGTAAGGTATTAATTGTTATAATGTCTATCTCAACATTAATGGCAGCATTAGTGGATGAAGTAACATCAATACTCTTCATAACGGCAATAATATTTAGATACACAGAAAAATATAAAATACCAGTAGTCTCCTTTGTAATACCGGCAGTCCTAGCAACTAATATAGGAAGTTCAGCAACACTCTTGGGAAACCCTATAGGAATACTAATAGCCTTAAGGGCCGGGCTCACATTTGAAGACTTCATCTTTCATGCTACACCTGTAGCATTATTAGCATTAATCTCTATAATACCAATATCTCTTTTGTGGTATAGGAAAGATCTAAAAATTCCTCAAGAAATTGTTGGAAGTATAAGTAACGAAGAAGAGCATTTTAATATGAACAGAGTTAAGAGGGGTGGAATTTTAATGATTTCAACTATATTACTTATTGCTCTGCATTATCGTATAGAGCTTCTCTTAGGATTAGAAAAGAATGTTTTTCTCATTGTAGCTGCAATGACAGGAGCTTTTGTTGCTTTAATATGGAAGAGAGATCATGCCAGAGAGGTTGTTGAGAAAGGCGTCGATTGGTGGACACTTACATTCTTTATGTTTCTGTTTGCTAAGGCTGGTACCCTTGCATACACTGGTGTTACTGATAAAATGGCTAAAGCAATGGCTACATTCAGCGGGAATAGTCTCTTTGTTACTGTCTCTATAATTTTATGGGTCAGCGGTTTTGGTAGTAGCGTTCTAGATAATGTTGTCCTTGTCGCTGCTTTCATACCTGTTGTCAAGGAGTTAGAACAATATATTGGCGGTTCCTCACTTTGGTGGGCTTTATTGTTTGGTGGTACATATGGAGGAAATATTACAATGGTTGGTTCAACCGCTAATATAGTTGCTTTAGGTTTATTAGAGAAAAAAATTAATTACCATATGACATTCTTTAAGTGGTTCTGGATAGGATTATTAGGAGGGATAATACCAATGCTAGTTGCTAATGCGATCTTATTCCTTTATCATTAAATCTTTAATTTTATTATACAACTGCAATTTTATTATATAGTTGCAGGCAAAAATATATATACCATGAATAAAGAATGTTGATTTGAGAGGTGTTAAATTTGAGAGGTGTTGCACAAAAAACATTAATTTTAGTGATAGCTGTAATAATAATTTTAGGAGGAATAGCAGTTGCTTTATATTTTCAACAACAAGCCCCTCAGCAGTATAAGATAAAGATTTTTACTGGAGGCACTGCTGGTGTTTATTATCCTATAGGTAATGCACTCTCAGAGATTTTAAATAAGTATTCTAATGGAAAAATTCAGGCCTCTGCTCAATCTAGTGGTGCTAGTGTAACGAATGCCAGAGCTTTGAGTACTGGAGATGCGCAACTGGTTTTTATCCAGAATGATATTGCCTATTATGCTTATAAAGGTATTTACATGTTTGCTAACAATACTATCAGCAATATAAGAGGCGTTGCCGTATTATACCCTGAAATAATTCAGATAGTTGTTAAGGCTGATAGTGGAATTAAGAGTTTGATGGATTTAGAAAATAAGAGAGTTGCTATTGGTGCAGCAGGTAGTGGTACTGCGGTTGAAGGTGAGTTAATTTTGAAAGCAGCTGGACTTTGGGGTAAGGTGACAATACAGAATTTGGATTTTGCGCAAGCTTCAGATGCTCTTAAATTAGGACAGGTTGATGCAGCATTTATCGTAGCTGGCATACCTACAGCTGCGGTTACACAATTAGCGGCAACAACTCCTGTGAATCTGATAAATATACCAAATGATATCTTTAACAAATTAAAAAGTCAAGGATACTTGTTCTTTGTACCTTATACTGTGCCTAAAAATACCTATAACGGTATGACATCTGATGTTACAACAGCTGCTGTTATGGCTATGTTAGCAGTGCGTTCAGATTTACCCGATGATGCAGTTTATACAATATTGGACGTAATGTTTAGTCATTTGACAGAGCTTCAGCAAGCTCATGCTAGAGCTTCTTCTATATCCTTGAATACAGCGTTGAATGGTATGAGTATACCCTTACACCCTGGTGCTGTAAAATTCTACCAAGATAAAGGAATTACAGTTCCCAGTGAGCTTAGACCATAAAATGCAACGCTTAATAGTAATAATAACAACTATTATTTTTTTGATTATTATTTTTACACCAGTTATACCAGTTTTAAAAGTATCTGTTGATGGTAAGAGATTCTTTATTTTTTCGCAGCGCATAGTTGTTAATATCTCTTACATGCATAGTGTAGAACTATTAAGAATTAATGAGACGTTTGTCTTAAAGAATAATGAGTTCTATCTAAAGACTTTAAAATGGCCTGGTTATGGTGCTGGTCTGGCTTCTTCGACTAACGATTTAATAACGAACAGTACCATGAGGGTCATAAATGGAGAATACGTTTTGGATAATTTGAACGTTAGTGTTGGGAGCATGATAAGCATTAATACTGCTTTCATGATTAGTCCAAACATAACAGTTAACGGTATGGAGATAAATGGTAAAGATATAACGCTCGAGGTAGAAAAGATAAATTTATTTGAATTACTATACATTAAGTTCAAAGGTGATATATATGAGTGAGGCATACTCGGAATATGAAAGAGCAAGGAAAGGATTGCCTGCATTTTTAATATTGCTTGTAAGTATAATTTTTGCGCTGTATGAAATAATCGTAGTGATGGGACTTAATTTTATTCTATATAATTTTTTAAGAAGTTTTGGGATTGTTTTGCCTTTTATTTTAATCACTCCTGATATACAACAAAGTATGGCGTTTCTTCTCGGGTTAATCTTTTTTTCCACGTTCATAATACATCCTTTACGAAAGAGCATAAGAGAAATACCAATTTACGATTATTTATTAGGGCTGTTAGCATTCTTTTCTGTCTTTTATCTTTTTTTGATTTTTCCAGAAATTGTAAGATCTGGTTATCTGGAACTAACGTTCCTAAATTTGATATTTCCATTATTAGCAATATTTTTTCTATTAGAGACCACGAGAAGGGTTTTAGGATGGGCATTACCATTAATAGCATTAGCCTTCATATTAATGGGATTGTATGCTGAAGGCTTTAATTTAAGACCGTTAATAAATCACTTGTACTATGCAAGAGAGGGTATTTTTTCAATACCTTTGTACGTTATGACATCCTACGTTTTCGCATTTATATTTTTTGGTTCGTTTTTGGAGAATGTGGGAATAGGTAAATACATTACTGATTTAATTTTAGGTATAGTGGGGAAAAGAACAGGTGGTCCAGCGAAGACTGCTGTAGTCGCTAGCGCGTTAGTTGGTACTGTTTCAGGTAGTTCTGTAGCGAATGTATTAACTACTGGCACGTTCACTATACCTTTAATGAAGAAGGCAGGTTATCCTCCGGAAGTCGCTGGAGCTGTTGAACCCGCTGCATCAACAGGTGGTCAACTGATGCCCCCTATAATGGGGGCTGCAGCATTCGTTATGGCGGAATTTTTAGGAAGGCCTTATAGAGATATAATGATTGCTGCTGCAATACCAGCTATATTATATTTCGCATCGGTTTACATTTTTATTGATAGAGTAACTAAAAAGTTAAAAGTTTATCCATTAAGTAAGGAACAACTGCCTTCTCTCAGATCTATAATAAGCCGATGCTACCTGCTCCTTCCCATACCTGTTATAACTTACCTTCTTCTCGCTGGATTAGAACCACAATATGCAGTAATAGGTTCTTTAGGAGTTGCATTAATTACAGCATGGTTCGCCCAACCATCATTAATATTACCGGTTAAGATACTATTTGCTGTTATAATTTTTATCATTGGCATGATCTCATATTTTTTAGGAATACCTATAAGTGCCTCTGTATACTTTTCAGGAGTTATGTCACTTTTTGTTTCAATTATTATAGCTGTTCTTCATAAAGGTAGTCGTGAGATGTTCAGAAGTGTTATAAAATCGTTCGATGCATCCTTAAGAAGCTCCATAACAGTATTCTTGGCTGCATCATCTGCTGGTATTATCCAGGGCATTCTTACACTAACAGGTTGGGCAACTCTGATAGGTTACAGGTTAATAGATTTTGTGGGAGGTAATATATATTTACTTATGCTATCAGCGATGATAATCAGTTTAATACTGGGAATGGGCGTTCCAACAACGGCCAACTATATAATAACCTCAACAATCTCAGGTGTGGCATTAGGACTTGCTATAGCATCATGGAATAATTTATCTATGCCTCTAGCACTCCTCACAGCTCACATGTTTGTATTTTATTTCGGTATTTTAGCTGACGTCACACCACCCGTCGCATTGGCATCATATGCTGGAGCTATGCTGGCAAGGTCAAAATTTTGGAGAACTGCTATAAATGCAACCATTTTTGCTTTAGCAGGGTATTTAGTACCATACATTTTTGTTCTAGACCCTACTTTACTTATAATACCTGTTCAGCAATGGAATTTATATGCTTATTATAGAATATTATATGGTTTATTTAATTCAATACTTACCATGTTAATGTTAAGTGCTGGAATAATAGGATGGCATGGAAAGGAGATCGGTAAGCTTCAGCGAGTAGTGTTGATAATATTAGGAATAGCAAATCTTACACCCTATGAATGGCTAACACCAATATTTGCATTAATATATGTTCTTCTTTACTTTTATAATAAAAAATAAAACTATCTTTTCCATGATTCTTCTATTCTATGGGTAAGGTTATTGTATCTAATCAGTTTTTATGTTAAAAGATTTTTGTATGTGCTGCTAAGTTTATTGTGGTGGTTAGTATTAAAGAGATTATAATAAATGTAAGAATGCCTATTGACTACTTAGTTTCATCGCTTATTAATAATGGAGTACCGGTGAGAATCTTAAAAGTAAAACAGTTTGGTCCTTATGTTATTAAGGAGACTATTGAACTAGGTGTGCCAATTAATAAGCTTTCAGATATTATTAGTAAATTAAAAGAGAATCCTAACGTTTTAAGTGTGAAAATTCTTTATTCAGATAGTACTAAGGTTTTAGTTAATGTTGTTGGTGTTTTTAATGAGATTTATAAGATCTTTGCTAATTTTGATGTGTTCATTTCGGTGATGAGAAATCTTCATGATGGTTGGAGTGAATTGGTGTTGATAATTCCAAATAATAAGATTTTAAGAAAGATCTTGAAACAGTTGCATGAGATTGGTATGCAGATGAGAGTAAAGAGCATAACTTATGCTAGAAATAAGACTATTTTAACACCTAAACAAGATAGTATAATTAGGATTGCTTATGAACTTGGTTATTATGATTTTCCTAGAAAAACAAATTTAACATCCTTAGCTAAAAAACTTAATCTATCATCTGCAACACTATCTGAAATTCTACGACGTGGCGAGTACCGTATCATCTCTTATTATATAACAAGTAGAATTAATTAACATTTGTTCATAAAGCCTTTTTAGTGATTTCTAAAAACAGGTTTTCAGTTATAACTAAGAATTCTACCGTTGTGGGATTCATGGACTTTCGTCCCTTCCCCCTCAATTTCATAGAGGGCTTTCTGGGGCAACGGGGCTCCCCTCATCCTGAGCATGTTTAGACGTGCCCATTCGGTGCCAATTTACCACCACATATCGGGCACGTTCATGCATTCTTTAATACACTAAACATCTATAAAAAATCTATCTATTTGGGAGCTGCTGTCCAACCCTTTGCTAAATTTCATGATATGATTTCATTGATCCATTTCAGATAATCTTGATTCCCACCAACGATCGGTATTGCTATAATTTCAGGTACTGTGTAGCTGTGATTACTTTTTACTACTTCTATGAGTTTATCCAATATTTTTGCATCACTTTTAACAATTAATAATACTTCGTTCGATGTTTCTATATTCCCCTTCCACCAATAAACCGATTTTATGTCTTTTACTAAATTGATGCATGCTGCAAGTTTATTTTCAATAAGTATCTTAGTAATGCGTTGCCCTTCAAATACATTAGGACACGTAATAAATACCACTATTGGCTGCATCATGTCTCACTAGATGTACTATAAAGTAGCTAAATAAAAATTTCCTTTAATTTCTAATTCAGTCAAGAGCATATTGAGACAGTGTAATGAAGATTAAAGAGGTATAGAAACTTTAAGATTTCAAGAATAACTATTCATATCAAAAGCATCATTTTAAGGTGTGCATAGATTTAAATATAGCCAAGTGGAATTAATTCTGAGCGTGGTTAAGGGCTGTGCACTGCGTTCTTTTACGTAGTGCTCAGTTCTTGATCACGTTAACGTAGGAAGGAGGTGAAAATAGAATGGGAGAAAGAAGATTTCCAGCACGATACGCACCAAAACCAGTTAGCGTAGGCGAGGTACACGAAGTAGACATTACAGAAGTGAGTCAACGTGGAGATGGTGTGGCACGAATAAAAGGTTTCGTGATTTTTGTGCCTAACACTAAGAAAGGCGATCACGTAAAAGTGAAGATTACACGTGTTGGAAATAGATTTGCATTAGCCGAGGTTGTTCAGTGAAAGACCATAGCAAATAAATAAGAATGCACGTTAAATGTATATTTTGTTTTTTACTTTTCCATTTTATCATTCATGCATCTTAGCTTTAAAAGTTTTGAAGCAATCTTTTTAAATCGCTTATCACACTAAATAATTCTTTTTCGTTATGAAGTTGATCTTCGCCTTTAATAATTCTTGCTGTAGTCTTATTCACAACACTAAGGAGCGTTTCTAGTGGCAGAGATCTAACTTCCGAAACATTGATTTTGAAATATGCGGCTAATATTCTAGATCCAATATCCCTGATCTCCTCTGTAAGTATGGTCAATGTTGCATTTTTATCTTTGTTTTTTATGAGATGATCAATTAGGGATTGCAAATATTCCGTCCTACTCCTAGGTTCTTTAATAAGTATATTCTCTTGATTCTTATCGCCTTGTGTGTTAAAAATTTTTAGACCTATTGAAAAGAGATATAACGCCGAGACTAAAGCTATCAAATATTTAATTAAATAATAATCTGCAAAGGTTATTATTGATACCATAGATATAATATACACAAATGTTGCCGTTATTACGAACTTAGTGGTTAGCATTTTTAACAGCCATACTTTTACGTATTTCCTCAAGAGAACTTATCGCAATTTTAATTTTATCATCAGTAATTTCATGGTTACTATAAAGAGTTTCCTCGAATAATAGCGTTAAGGCATGAAGTGGTTTAGCTGGTAACCATTGAAAAGTTTGCAGACATGCTTTTTCAAATTCTCTTACAGTTTCGTATGATTTTGGTTCTTTACCAGCCTCCTTTATAATTCTGCACATCTCATCATAACACCTAATTATTATATTCTTTGTATCACTTTGTATAAAAGGATTCTCTAATTCATGCAATGTATTTATAATAATATTCTCAAGTTGCTTATCTGAATCATTACTCGAACTGTAAAGTTCTCTCTTACCATGAAACGACCAAATGCCGAATGTAACAACTATCAGCAATAAAATACCAAAGGCAACTAATGAGAAATTATTGATAATAGAAAATACATTACGCATAGATTCTTGAATATATGATGGAAAGAAATTTGTGCTTATGCTTAAATTGGCACCAGAAAATTTTGTCGAATTAGATAATTGGATTCCTGTTGTTAATGGACGCTTGCTAATGTTAGTAAAAGCTAAGAGAGCGATAACTAAAGTCCATGCAAGAATCTGCATTAATAAGTTACGCTGCTTCTTTTGAGACCTCATTCCATCACTTTTCCAATTCCTCATGAGTTCTATTATTTCACGTCTATTCTTAATTAAAAATAAAATGAGACCTAATTCAATAACTAATGGTAAAAATGAGAAAAATAAAAACAACACATTGATAATAATTACTAAATTAGAACTCCAAAAAGCACTTATTTCAGCTATTGAGTTAATATTATAACCATGATAAGAATAATGCCGTGAAGCAATCATAATAACAAGAATTAATAGGATAAGCATAAGTATTGCTTTTGATGTCTTCTTTCTCATTCTAAAATTATAGTATTAAAATCAATATATAAGAGTTTTTATTTAAAGCTAGAAATGATGAGTGCAAAGAGCTCGATAAGAAAGTCTATTATTTAGAGTGAATTGTTGATGTGCTTAATAGGTGTTTTGGATGTGATTTTTGAGTATTGCTCACCTTCCCTGAAGCAAAACAGTACATGACACACTACACTTCTCAGATGGAATGATGCAAGATCCTAAAAAAGCAACAAGTTTCTTAGAAGCAGGAACCTCTCGACCTTAGTCAAGAAGAGTATCGCTCTCTCAACAATCTACATCTAACGTAATGATTTTCTTCTTATTGACATTCGTTAAGTCTAAAGACAGAGAATTCCCTATTCTTCAGACTCTAAGGGCTTTTGTTGTACCGTTTTCCGAACTGTACCAAATGCAACACCTACATGAGCTATATGTTCATAGCCTGCTTGAGAACAACTTGTCTAAAAGTATCATACATGCTTAAGCCTATCAATAATACATCTCATTAGAAGTAAAGTTTTAGACTTTCTTTCGAATATTCTTAGTAAAAATTAAAGCAAAAATCTTCCTTTTCAATATCAGAATAACAGAGTAGTTTGCCTTTTTTGGTAGATACCAAAAAACTGTGATCCAGCTTCTCATAATTTATTTTTGCAGAAATCTCTCTGAAAAAGTAGGACGAAAAAGTGAGATAAAAGGATAATAATAAATGGATGAATTCGAAAGCAGGAATCTTTTTAACTTTAATCTTAGAGAGTGTTAAAACGTAAAGATATTAACCTATGTACGGTGGTGGGGGTTCTTTCCCTTTTCTTGTTTCTCTATATTCTTCACGCTCTGCTCCTTCGGCCATTTTTCTCATGAACATATTGAGTTCTTTGGCTTTTTCTTCGAGCGCATTTAAGTTGATTTCTATAGATAACGCTGTTGTAAGTACTTTGAGTGCCGCCTTTGCAGCACCTGCATCCACAACATAACCTGATGTCTCTCCTAGTAAACACGCCCCCCTCATATTCATAAGTCTCGCAAGTCCAACTAGAATACCATTAAGACCTGTAATTGTGCCATTATCCATTATTATAGTACCAATTTTTTCGAATGTTCTAGCTGTTTCATTGTCTGTAGCAGCACAAAAAACCTTCGGGTTTTCAGAATGCTGTCCTGTCATAAAAGCTGCCAGAGTATACACATTGGTAACGCCTCTTTTCTTAGCAAACTTCAGGACAGCTGACGCCATTTCGTAATTTCCTTGTGGTGTTGACGGTTGAGCATCACCAGTAAATATCAGTAAATTACGATTAGGATCACCGGAATCCCAATAGTAAATATAAGCTAAAGGCATTGTAACAGTACCATCCGATTTTAGATTAACCTGTGGTGGAAAATCACTTGAATATATTTCACATACGAGTTTTGGTTTTAATTCCTCAATTAAATGATCTACAGCTAACTTACCAACAAGCCCAATGCCAGGTAAGCCAGCTATCAATGTTCTTACTTCAATATTTTTATCACCAACATACCTAAGCTTTATCACAATAATTCACGTGCTTATATCTAAAACCTAGAATATAAGCTTGGTTATCCTAGTTTATTAACCTACTATCTTTTGAGTTTCATACTAAAATGTGCATTAGCAAAATAATTGAAAATTCATTCTTCAAGGTAATTCATATAGATTATCTTTTCAGGTCATTAAAAATAGAAATAATCTATATTATGTAACTTCATATAATTATTAAGTGTTAATTCACTTGTTTCAAGCCTATCAACATTGACTATTATAACAGTTTCTAAGTGAGCTTTCTTTAACTCATCCATAGTAACGGGAGGATTTCTATAATATCTATCCACGAGACCTTTTAACATAACCAATGATTCATCACTTCTATTCTCAGGAGGTTCAAGAAAGATCACAGGTATTTTTAGAATGTGATATGGTGGAACAGCCAAGCTAAACTTATGAGAAAAAATACTGTAACGTGCAATTTTTGCGGCAACTCTTATATTCCAATATGTTACAGGATCCAGAGCATTTTCAGGAGGAACAAACCCAGTCTCAACCTCAACAATATGGATCACGTTCCCTCGTTCGCCGTATACATCACAAACTATGTTATTATTTAAATTATGTTCAACATCAACTATAAATCCTTTCTCCAAAAGATGGCGTGCAACAAGAACCTCCATAACAGAATGATTAATCTTCACCAATAATCTTCTACTCATATCAACCAACTTATCTTTAATCCTCAATAAACCATCCATAGTAGTAGAATCAGTAAAATCCTTCATCCTATCTATAAGTAGATCGAGGTCTCTCTCAAAATACTCATTCTGGACCATAACAATACACAAAAAAGAAGGACCTAAATAAACATATCCTAAACATTTCTAAAAACTTATTACTATACTTTTGAATTTTAAACAAATAATTTGATATTTTACATGAAACAAATTACGTCAACTTAAAAATTGATAAGAGATATATTTATGTTAGAAATACTGATAATTGCTGACTGAAACCTAAGAGAAAGACCAACCCATGTAATCGGAAAACACATCGATGAGATGTGTTTTACTCTTCAAGTACTTGGAGAGTAACCGATGCATGGGGGTCAAGCTTCAGGTTAGCCTGAAGCTCTTCTTAGGTTTCAGTCAGCATAACCAAAAAACTTATTTTTTGGTTATAATTAATTTTAACTATATGATCATAGCAGTGGGTTCAACAAATAAAATTAAAATTGAGGCCACAAGGAGAGCGTTCTCTAAGTTTTATAAAGATATTGAGGTAGTAGGAGTCAATGTTAATTCTTATGTACCTTCGCAACCAATTAATGAACAAGTATTTCATGGTTCTTTTAATCGTGCTAAAAATGCATTGAAACTCGTTCAAAACGCTGACTTCGGTGTCGGTATCGAGGGGGGTGTCATAAAATTGTTTGAAAGGTATTATTGTATGGGATTTATTGTTATACTATCAAAATCTGGAGAAGTATCCACAGGTTTTTCTGGATGGTTTGAATGCCCATCCAAAATCCTTCCTAGATTATTATCTGGAGAAGAACTTGGATTAATTATGGATGACATATCAGGGAGAAAAAATATAAAGTATGAAGAGGGAGCAATAGGCATACTTACGAGAGGAATTATTTCCAGAACTGATTTGTATGAACATGGAATAATAATGGCACTAACCAAGTTCATAACAAATTTATAAAACCATTAAAAATCCAGCTTTTTAAGATATAAGTATATGAAAGACTGATAGTCGCATCATTTTAACTCAACATCATTGTGATAAGTATGTTCTCTCATTTATGGAAACAAGTGAGGATCCTCACGGTCATTCGTCATAACTCATGTTCTAGCAGATCGACACTTTCAACGACCAAAGTTAGGAGATCCTTGCTTCTAAGATGTTCAGATCTATTAATTACTGCTTTTCTTGAGAATGCAAATTTTTCAGTGCAGAGTTTTTCATTTTTGTGGTTTAAGTATAAATTATTATAATTTATTATCTACTCTGGATAATGTATGAACGATGAGATAGAAAAACTGGGTAATGAGATTAAAATTTGTATTAAATGTCGTCTTCATCAGTTTAGAAAGAATGCTGTGCCCGGAGAAGGTAATCCTCATGCAGAAATAATGTTCATAGGAGAAGCTCCCGGATATAATGAGGATATACAGGGAAGACCGTTTGTAGGAGCCGCAGGAAAACTTCTTACTGAGCTAATAGTAAATGTTCTTAAAATACCAAGATCATCAGTATACATAACAAATGTAGTAAAATGCCGACCTCCAGAAAATAGAGATCCATATCCGGATGAGGTCCAAACATGCACACCTTATCTTGATAAACAAATCGCTATAATAAAACCAAAAATTATTGTAACTTTAGGAAAACACTCAACAAACTATGTACTAACCAAATCTGGAATTAAAGTAAAAAACATAACAAGCGTTAGAGGACAACTTTTTAATATATCAATATCAGGGATCAACGTGCATGTGATGCCAACTCTTCACCCGGCCGCTGCTCTCTATAATCCTCAATTACGATCACAGATTGAGGAAGATTTCAAAAAATTAAAGGAAGTAATGTATAAGGAAACTACTAAAAAAGGTTTGGAGACTTATTTTTAATTGAACTTATGGTGGTGTTACTTTAATTGCTGCTACAGGGCATGCAGCAACACAAGCCATGCAATATATGCAATCAGCTTCTCTCACAGGATCTGATTTATCGGTCCTATATTTCTCCCAGAGTTCCTTATCAGCTGGATTATTAGGATCTATTATTCTATCCTTACCTGTACCAGCAGCTCCTGGGTTAAAAGCCCACTCAAAGACATTAACTGGACATACATCCATGCATGCACCATCTGCAATACAAGAATCCCAGTCTACTGCCACATGCGTGCCATGAATACCAAGTTTTGTGGGATAAGGTTTTCCGGGTTCGCCAGATTCTCTTTCCATACCTTCAGCTCTAACTTCATGATCGTGATGTTTGCCTGTTACTGGATATTTTTTATCAAAGTCTGGGTCTATTGGTTTTGATTTAAAATCCACAGGTCTAACCAACTTTTACACCTCATGCTTTGTAATAAAAACGAATAAATTAACATGATCCCTAATACATTAGGGATTTTCAACAAAATTGGAGAAGTAGACAGGTTGATGTTAGCTTTTACTTAGAGGATATAAGTCGTAAAAATAACATCATTGTTATATTTTCATTGAGGTGTTCATTTTGGATGAGATATTAAGGAGGGATGTGCGTTTGGTTTGTGTTATTTTGTCGTATAGTGAAAGCGGATTTTATGGTGAAAAATAAAAGTTTTTAACTCCTAATATAGTTGTGGTGTGTAATGAGTATAGAGAGTAAAATATATGAAAATGCTTATTGGATTTTCTTAAACAGACCTGAGAAGCTGAACGCAATAAATGTAAAGATGTGGGATAGTTTAAAAAATGAATTGATTGATGCATCTAAAAATAAAAATGTGCGTGTTATTGTTATAAGCGGTATTGGGAGATTTTTCTGTGCAGGAGAAGATATTGAGGATTTGAATTCTCTTAAGAGCTTTGATGATGCTCTAAATTTATTTTTGGATCATATACGGCCAGTTTTTGAATTGATATTAAGAAGTCCAAAACCGGTAATGGCTGCTGTTAATGGTCCTGCTTATGGTGCTGGTGTTGAGTTAATTTTAGCTTCTGATCTTGCGGTAGCCGTGAGGGATTCATACTTTTCTCTTTCTCAAGGAAGAATAGGTGTAGGTCCTGCATTAGCATTGGTTATAGGGTTACCTGCATTAGGTAGAAAAAGGTTACTTGAGATGGTTTTGACTGGTCGTAAAGTAACAGCCGAAGAAGCTTATGAATGGGGCATGATAAATTATGTTGTTGACAAGAATGATTTAGAAAAATGGGTTATAAGTGTCGTGAAAGAGATATCACTAACTACTCCTTTGCTTGCTCGGATTACAAAAGATGTCATGATGAGACAGTTAAGCCTTATAGATTATACATCCATTTTTAGAGAAATCGCATTGTTTTTACTTTCTGAAGAAGCTCGCATAGGTATAAAACAATTTTTAGAGAAACATTAAAAGATATTTATATCTTTATGATAATGCGCTGATCTTTTACTACATTGTATGTTTTTTAAAGTTTTTCCATATTTCTGATTTGAAACGCTCTTCATTCCATACGTTTCCTCTCTCATGATAACCGCGCAATTCCCAATAACCATCGATATATTTCTCTACAAAGGTTATTTTTGATAACCATTTTGCGCTTTTCCAGCCATATAGATGGGGAATGAATGGCCTGATAGGAAAACCATTTTCTGGTTCTAGCGGTTTATTATTCATTTTGTACACCAATATCGCATCATCGGTTTTCACATCTTCTATGGAAACTGTTGTTGTATAACCATCTAAACATTCAAAGAACACATATCTTGCTTCAGGCCTAACCTTTACTAGATCTATTATTGTTCTAAAACTAACTCCTTCCCAAATTACGTTTGGTACACTCCATTTCGTCACACAATGAAAATCACTGGTCATCTTTATTGATGGTAATTTAAGTATATCGTCATAAGTCAATGATACTGGATTATCAACTAATCCATTTATAGTTAATCTATAATCATTAATGTTAACATTAGGTATACCATTTACAGTGTATATAATGAAATTACGAACATAAACTTGTCCGGGAGGTCTATTCATAATAATTCTTGTTTCATTCTGGCATAAATAATTAACGTAGTTATGTTTTTTCTTAATATGAAATACCAAAATACAGTTTCCTTACTTATATAGATGGGTATCCAGAAAACTTAGGACTTTGCTGGGATGAATGGGCAAAAGTTTATAACGTTAACTCACTAAATTTGGGATGCTCCCGATGTGGATGAAATAAATTCCATCTGAACTGAAGTAATTGCGGGAATTGCTGCCATAAGGCTTTGTTACAACGCCTCTTTGACCTCCATTGAAGATGAAAGAAAAAATCTGGAGAAAGGCCTTGGTATCGCTTTGGGACTTAACATGTTTTACAAATATCGTGGGCTATCTTAAAGTCACAAAACCCAAAAATATTACTCTTCTTTCTTCTCATCCTCACTTCGATTGCAACTATGATTGTTGCTTCCCGTAAAAGTGCTATTAACCTGATGATCGAAATTTGGCTTCCAGCCTTAGTTGCTATTATAGCAGGTTGTGTAGGATCTGGCTTCCTCCCCGCCCTAAAGAGGCGAGGCTTTCAGGTTGTAATGAGCTCTGTGAGATGGTGGAGTTGCGAGCTCCGCAAATCGACAAATGAAGGAATGAGCTTAAAGCCCATCCTAAATGCTGGAAGCTCCTGAACTCAGTCGTGGAGAAGCTCACATGTTGACTCCGCGGTTAGAACCTGGATATTCTATGTTTTTATGCTCTATAATTAGTAATTTCATTTTAAAACTTTATTTAGTTTGATTAATAATTAATGATGAGATGCTTAAAGTTAATATTGATGAAAAGTTTGGTATCAGTTCATTGAGCATAGATGAGGAGGAGCTTGTCTGGGATATTCAACCAATTCTATATGTTAATGGAATTGAACTCGTATTATCAAGGATTACCAAGCCAAAAATTAAACATTTTTATGGAAGAGATAACGTTGGTAGGTACGAGGGGTGGAATTTTAGATGGTATCTGGTTGATAAACGTCTTGTCGAAACTAGAATAAAACACTATTCACGTGTCAATGCTGTAATTTTCGAAATGGAGGCCTTACGCACATTAAAAGGTACGAGACTTAAAGATGATTTTCTTTTTACCACATATAATTTTCCTGCATTTCGTATTCCTAATTATGCTAAGGTGTTATACTATACATGGGGTTTAACAGGAAATGATAAACTTAGAGGATATTGGTCTGAAGGTCATGTTAGTGAAAGTATTAAGGTGCCCGATAATGTACCTTTCACTCCTTTTATTGTTAAGGGTAAAAATGGTGCATTAGCTTTTTCAGCTTTTAATATGTTTCTTGTAAGCTCTATGAGGAAGAAAGGTGATTATATAATGCGTGGTGTTCATGGTAATATAAATGTTGTTAAGAGGGGTTTCACTACAAAAACTGTTGCTGTATATGGTAATAATTTTATTGATGCGATTAATCAATGGGGTTCATTTTTATTAAAGATTTATGGTAAAAAACCTATTAAACCAATGAGCCATGATGTGCTTAAAAAACTTGGATATTGGAGTAGCTATGGAGGATACTATTCAGAACTTTTCCATCCTATAAATGAAGATATTGTGAAAGATGTTTGTACTATTTTTAAGAAAATGAATATACCCTTAGGCTATATTGGACTTGATTTGTGGTATATTTTTGATAAAATTGGTCTTGCAAAAGAATACAAACCAAATCCACAGCGTTTTTCGAAGAGTCTTGGAACAATAAGTAATGAGAATCGCGTTCCCTTTGTTCTTTATCTTTCTGCATTCGAGAGAGAAAATTACTATACTGATAAGTATCGTTTTATATATAGGAAAAACAAACTTATTTCGATCCCAATCGATACTAAGTTCTATAATGACTTGGCAAACATCTTTGTTTCTGAAGGAGGCATTGCTGTGTTGTATGATTGGGTTAGAGCTTATAAAAGTATTATAAGAGAACTACGCTCTAATCCTGAAATCGTTGAATATTGGTTTAATATGATGGTTAAAAGTTTTAATGATAAAGGGTTAGCAGTAATCCTTCATATGCCAACTATTGGTTTTGTTTTGTCCTCCGTTAAACATCAAAATATTATATCGTTAAGAACATATGTTGATCATCTCTTATCTCATAAAGGTCAGTTAAAGTTTTTAAGGGAGACTAAGGGTTGGCGATGGAAAATTGTTCCTAAAAATATTTACATGAGGCAAAATCTCATGATGGGGCTGCTCGCAAAATCTTTAGGTATGGTGCCGTTCTTTGATGTATTCATAACCAACCCTAAGCATCCAGAGGGATTTGCAGAACCTAACGCAAAGTATGAAGCCTTAATAAGAATTCTTAGCGGAGGTATAATTGGTATAGGTGATAAGGTTGATCATATAAACAGGTCAGTGCTAAAATTATTATTGACACCTGATGGAGAATTAGCTAAACCTGACACGTCAGCTACGATATGGGAGCATACGCTCAACGATGATTTATTGCTTGTTTATACATATAGTAAAATAGGAAATTATTATTGGAAGTATATAGGTATTATAAATACTGGACAAAGAGAACAAAGTTATAATTTTGACCTTGAAAAAGTATTTAAAGAAAGAATTTATTTTATTTATGATTACTTCAAAAAACACATTATTAATGGTTCTATTATTACTGGGGATTTAAAAACATGCCAAATAGATTATTATATTATACCACCTACTATTAATAATATAGTTCCAATTGGATTCATAGATAACTTCATTACAATGCCAAGCTACACTATTCAATCGTTAAGAAAAGAGAAGAACAGTATTGTGATTAACGTTAAAACTACGTCAATGAAAACACGAAGAATTGCACTATTTCCTGAAGACACAAGGATAATGAACATTTATGGGGGTATAAAATTGCGTCAAAGCGTTCAAAATAATTTTAGAATAATAACATTCAAACCAACAAGCAATTTAGTAACCATAAAATTTTCTCATTAAATTTTAAATAAAAGTTAAAATTTACCTTATTTTATATCAAATGTAGAATAGCCCGGTCGTCTAGAGGACAAGGATGCGGGGCTTTGGACCCCGCGACGTGGGTTCGAATCCCACCCGGGCTACCATATTAACTAACAGATTTTCTTTCTTTTATTCGTTCCAAAGTCCATTTAATACTGTTACGTAATTCTCTCATTATTCTCTCATTATTAATATCTACATTTTTAATTATTAACTCCTTAACATTGTTTGATGCATCTTTAATAACATCGTACGATAAAGCTTCACTTTCACTTTTTCCGCTATCTATATCCTTGCTTCTCATTCCTTCAAGAACTCTACCTACAAGAAAACTTTTGAAGGGTGGCATACTTTCATCGAAATCTAAACCTGGCACAACACGTATAGTTGCTTCTCCAATGTACATTTTTCCTAGTTCTGTTCCCGTTTTAGATATTATAGCTTCCTCCTTCTCAGCAGGTGGGGGCGGGGGAACAACAGCTTCAACTGCTGGTACTTGAGGTTGAGGAGCCTGCCTTTGGATTTCGCTTGCTGGTACAAAACTTTGCTCTCCTAATGCTTTATCAATTAGACTTAGCAAGAGTTTTGTTCTGTCAAGTTCTTTCTGTAATTCCTCTACTCGTTTCTCAAGCTCTTTTTTCATGTCAGCTAAAATCTTTATGCTTTCAGTCAAAACCTACACCAGAGAACAAAGATATTTCTAGTAATTTAAATGCATCGCTTTAAAGACAGATGAGTTTCATTCCTTTAATCAAGATGTAGAACCTCAACTTGCAGATTATCTAGATCGAGAATCATATATGTTGATTTGTTTGTGAGATAGCCGCATAGTTCACCTGGATTTATAGCTAGAGTTTTCCCTACTACGTTCTGTTCAACTATGTGCGTATGTCCACTAATTACTACATCATACATTTGGCTTTTTACTAATGCTTCCACAAGCTGTTTTTCTGTTCCATGCATTAGTGCAATTTTTCTTCCATTAAGTTCGATACTTTCAAAATCTTTTTCTAGTTTAAATCCCAATGATTTTGCAGCTTCCCTGAGGAGATTTCTTTCCCCATCGTTGTTACCATACACTCCAATGAGCTTAAATCCATTAAACAATTTAAGTGTGAACGGTGCAACTATGTCACCTGCATGAAAAATGTAAGTTATTTTTTCATTCTCGATTTGTTTTAAAAATCTCTTTATTGCGAATAAGTTATCATGAGTATCAGAAATAACTGAGATTTTCATGGTTGTTCACCAGGTTTCATAACTTCTTCTATCTTCTTTAATTGACTATTATACATTTCAATAAGTTCAGTTTCTGTCGTGGCATCCTCTGGTCCTTTGTCATCTCTGTATCTACCTGTAAATCGTGGGAATCTAATTGCCAGTCCAGCGCCTTTTCTTATTTTTCCACTGCCTGCTGTATGCATGGGACTTATAGTTATTTCGTCACCAATTACTTCTATTACCTTAGCCGGCACAAACCATACGTCCGCTTCCATTATGCTTTCAACCCGTGGATGTTTATGAGGTATTATATAAGGTTTCATCATTTCAGGTAGTTTAGATAAGTCCTCATCCGTAAAGCCAGACCCAACTTTACAAACGGTCTTAAATACATCGTTATCAGGATCATAGCAAGCTACTAATAAAGCCCCGTACGTTCCAGCTCTTCTACCAGTCCCGTAAAATGCACCTACTATTACTAAGTCTACTGGCTCGATCATTTTAGATTGATATGATCTTTTAAGTTTTATCCACAGAAACCCTCTAGACCCTGCTTGATAAATAGAATCATTACTTAATGATTTACACATGAGCCCTTCACATCCCTCAGAAATTGCTTGATTCATGTAGGCTTCAAGGTCTTCTGGTGTTTTTACAATCTTTTGTTGTGATAACTTAGCTCTTTCTGAAATCTTAACGATTTTGCTCAAGATTTCTCGTCTTGTTGGGTACGGTTCGTTTGTGAGATCTCTACCATTTACGTATAATACATCGAAAAAGAACAGCGTGACTGGATATCGTTTCATGGCCTCCTCCACTCCATATTTTCTACGTCGATGCATTAATTCTTGGAAAGGCATCATATCTCCAGTATCTTGATCAATAGCTACAGCCTCAGCCTCAATTATTGCCTCATTAGCACTAATATTTTCCCTAATAGTTTTTACGGCATCTGGATAATGATGAGTTATGTTTTCAAGCTTCCTTGAAAAAAGAACAACATCAGAGCCTTTTTTATGTGCTTGAATACGTTCACCATCATATTTATACTCAGCAGCGCATGATCCTCCAAGTTTACCTAAAATTTCTAATGGGGTTGAAAGACGCTCAGCCAACATTGGTCGAATTGGCCGACCAATTATAATATGAAATTCTTTTGCAGCTTCAATACCTTCCAGTGCTATAGTTTTTGCAACCTCTCCTAAATCACTTGTTAAGTTGTATGCTCTTTCAAGAATTGGTCTGTAATCTTTTGAACCTCCGTATGCTATTGCTAACGCATCTAGTATAGTCATGTCAGCCACGCCAAGCCTTAGTTCTCCGATGATGAAACGTGCCAAATATCGGGCTTCCCTCGGGGAGGCCTTATTAAGTAATCCTACAAATAATCTAATCTTTAAATCTTGTGATCCTTCACCAGTGGCTTTTGCAATCTTATCCAATGTTTCGTAAACTTCTCTTACTGTTAGCTTATTTTGACTTTCTATACCTAAAAAACTTGTTAATGCAAATGCTTTACGTTTAGATAATGCTTGCGCAGCCACCTCCCCTAAATCGCCTAATTTCTTATATAATGACTCGATTTCTGTAAGAGGTAATCCTGACGCGTAAGATATTGCTCTTTCAACCATTTTCTCTGCCATTCCTAGTTCAATGCCTATATATTCTGGATAGAGCCTTCCTTGGATCAAATATATAACCTTATCGATAATTTCTTCGGGGACGCGTCTGAGTAGATCTACAAGGAGGTCCGTCATTTCGAGTCTTTTAGTTGTTTCTTCAATTTTTTCGAACGTCTCAACTAGAATTTCAAAATCCATTTCACGTAATATTATTTAAATCAAACAAATAAACTCACCGTTGTGGGATTCATAGATCATCATCCCTTCCCCCTTACCTCTAAGCTTAGAGGCTCATAGAGGGCCTTCTGGGGCAACGGGGCTCCCCTCATCCTGAGCATGTTTAAGCACGCGGTCACGTCTCTATCGCTTTCGTAACCGCATTCACATTTCACGAGCCTATGCCCATTCGGCGCTAGCCTGCCGCCACACATCGGACATAGGCTTGAAGTGTTTTTAGGGTTGACGTAGACGACTGGCAAACCTTCAAGCTTAGCCTTATATTCAATATAGGATTGCAGCCTCCTGAAGTTCCAAGAGTGCAATCTGCGGTTGAGGTTCTTAGAGAAATTGATTCTTTTCCTAATTCCTTTAAGGTCTTCCATAATTATTCCCATGCGGTGTTGCTTTGCGAGGTTCACGATCTTCTTGGCGATTTTATGGCATTCATTCATAGCTTTTCGTCTTCTTCTACCTGAGTACTTCCTAAGCAACTTTTCAGCGGTCTTGGGTTTATACTTCTTCAACCTTTGGATTCTTCTGATGATGTTGAAGTAAGTCGTGTGGATAGTCCTCATGTTACTTTTTATCTTCAAGATATGCGGATTGGAACCAACACAAGTAACGTTGGATTCGTTAACATCAATTGCTATCCAGTCATCAGGATTCGACAAATCGACATCTTTCCTAAACGGTATTAAGACTTTTGTCTCGTTCAGAGACACCTCGCCAACCCTCAACCTTCCCAGCCCTCCATTCTTCAATGAACTTCTTCTGGTAATCGCCGTACTTTAATTGGATGTAGAGGAACTTCCTCGGCCTAACCGATATCCTAAGCCTATCTCCTTCAAATTTAACCAGCTGTGGATCTAATTGTATGAAAAGCTTCTTGGCAACGGGTTTATCGCTCATTGCCATACCTTTACGTTTAAGCTTCCTGAAGCTCTTGAGCATTGAAGTGGCCACTCTACACGCTGAATGGCAGAAATGCGTTGAATAGTTCCACCTCGCCTTCCATTCATCGTAGACCAGCTTCCTAAGCTTGGCGAAGCTGGTGACGTTATGTCTTTGAGCCTCATCTACACAGAAGCTAACCATATCCCTGAAGTCCTTTAATAACCTTTTAACATCGTCGCTGGGTTCATAACTGAAGGCAACAGAAAGCGTTAATTCCATAGTAGAGGAACACACTAAACGTCTATAAAAATCTATCTATTTGTGAGCTGCTGTCCAACCCTCATTCTAATGATATTGTTTAGACAAATTAAAATCTGTAAAATCGAACGCCCATATTATCAGGTTGTGATACTATGATCTCTTCTGAAGAATAGTAATTTATTAACTCTTCTACCACAGGTCTTAACTTTTGTAAACTTATGATCCGAACATCCATGTTGTTCCAGTTATATTTAAAATTCACATCAGAAGTCCATCTAAGTATTCTTGAGTACTCCTCATCAGGATTGTACATATTGATCTCATTAATCCATGTTGGGGAGTCTTGTTGTGGCCTAACGCCAATAATAATTCTCATATCATTCCTAATTGAAGCCGAAACATGACCTTCCAATTCTCCGCTATCATTAATAATAAACTTATTTACTCCTTTAGAAAGATTAAGATTGTAAATCCATGGTACATTTACTAATTTTGTCATTAATTCAGCCATTCTACTATGCAATGTTTTTGCATTTAATGAATTAGTGGAAAGCACTTCTAATATTAAGTTCATTCCAAGTACTATTGAGGGCTGCACTCCGACCTCCCAAAACGGTGGAGCATCAATAGCAATAACGATGCCAAAATTTCTCCCTATTGTGTCATAAAGTTCTTCAAGAATTTTCTGTATTGGATTGCTTAATTGACAATTTATGTCTAATCCCTTAAAGTTTTTATAAACACCTATAGATGTACCTCTTAATATTGAGATTGAGGTTACGTAAATTTTGTTATTTTCTTTTTTATAAGCTATAGGCACGTAATATGGCACGTATACACTCAACATAGGTTTCATGTTTAATCCTCCATGAGGTCTAGCACCATTTTTGATAGAGTGGTGATCCCCTTATATTTATTAACCTCTTCGCTTACCTTAATTGCTTGATTTCTATATGATTCGTTATATAGTACCTCTTTTACTAAATTTTCTAAATTATTTGATACCTTTTGCAGAGGAACAACTATGCCTAATCCTAATTTCTTTATGATTGTGGAATTCTCCGTTTTCTCAGTGTGACCAATTGGTGGTAATGCTATTGTGGGCACACCAATTTTCATAAGTTCGGCGAGTGTCGTCTGCCCACCTGTTGAAATCGCTACATCAGCAGCTCTCATGTACATATAAACATCTTCGACGAAAGGATAAGAGTAAAAATTATTTAATGAAGGGATGAAATTATTTAAACCGCCAATTTCTATCACGGTATAACCAGTCTTCGCTAATTTCATCATGTATGGTAATAACTTAGCATGAGCAATATTTCGCTCAATCTTATTTCCTGAAAAAACAGCAACAATGACTGGTGATTTAAGTCCAAGCATTTCTTTAACTCTATCCTTTGATGGTAATTCTCTTAAGTCTAAAGGTAACAGAGGACCTATTAACTTAAATCGATTCTTGTACTTTTGGTGAACCATTATATTCATTCTGGAGATAGTATAGGGCGGAGGAAAATCTGCAACCACGATTTTTTTACTTCTAGCCCAAAGAAAACTGAACACTTCAAATGTAAAACGCTCACTAATCTTCTTTAATAAACGAGTAGTAGAGCGCATAGGACGCACACGAGGTATTGATATATTTAATTGATTTAATACCGTTATTGTAGGAATACCTAAAATCCATCCTGCTAACGTTGTAGAGAGGCGGGAATCAGAGATTACTACACTAGGTTTAAAAAAGTTTAACCTTCCTATCTCATAACCAATTTGTTTTATAAATCTATAAAGTGAAACAATCCCATATCGCATAACTGTGTTATGAAAATCAAAATAGCCATCCTCATTAAAAATTAGATCTATTTCAGGTGATTTATATACGCAATAATCATAATGTAATTTATGGAGGTATTGGTATCCAACACCATAAGTTGAGAACACAACATTTCCTATGCCAAAATTTTTTAATGCTCCTGCTAACGCTTCCATCCTTCTTACATGACCAAGTCCAATACCACACGGAGCAATGTATATTCTTTTATACATTATTCTTCCTTCTAATTACTTTTCACTTTTCCACTTCTCAATCATAAGTCTAATAACCTTACCTTTCGGCTGGATTTCAGTAAAAATTTCAGCCTGAAATGTATAAATTTTGGCATTCCTCATAACCCATGCATCAGGTGGTAGACCAGCTTTCATGCATGCTTGTCCAAGAAATGTCTCAACATCCCAATCGTACTCAACAGGAACCTGCGGTAATAATAAACCAGACATAAAACCTTTCTGTATAATAAGTCCATCTCTACCTATTTTAATATTCTTCATAATCTCTTCAGGCGTACCTTGAATAAGCTTAGGTTGCGTAAGCGCACTAACCTCAAAAATCACACCATCAAGTTCCTTCTCTTTAAGCGGAGGAAATCTTGGATCTTCAAAAGCAGCACTTAATGCAGATTCAATAGTAGCTTTTAACAACGGCTTTATTGGTAACGGAAAACCAATACAGCCACGTAACTCCTTAGCAATTCCAACAGAAGTTTCACCACTACTAATCCTATAAATAGTTGTAAAAACACCGCGTTTCTCCATGAGCTCTGAGGGAGCATCACTAGGAATTGGTAATTCACTCCCAGTGATGAAATAGTTTTCTACCGCCTGACGAGCAAGTCTTACAAGATATTCACCATGCTTAAGACTTAACATACCCACGACAACTCGATAAAAAATAAGAAAAAGAAGAATAAAAACATTAGCGTTCCACAGGACTGGTTTTCTCAACTCTGAAGAGTAGAGTTTTCATTTAAAATTAGGAATAACAATCTAAATTATCTCTGGTAAAGGAGCAAAATATTTATTTTACCTAAAATAGTGACAAAGTAAGGTGTAGACTAATGAGTAGTATCGATATATATATACTAACAATACCGCTCTCTATAATACTAGCGCTATCAATTGCTCTCTATTTACTATGGTTCATATCAAAACAAAGTTCAGGGACCGAAAAAATGATAAGAATAAATAGAGCTATAAGGGAGGGTGCGAAAGCATATCTAAAGAGGCAGTATAAAGTAATACTAGCAATATTATCACTAATAACAGTGATAATCTATCTAGTTATTGACCGTAATATACATGGTGAAATTCCATACGTATCACTAAGTTTCTTCTTAGGTACTGTTTCTTCAATAGTGGCTGGTTATGTTTCAATGGAAGCGGCCACACGTTCGAACGTTAAAGTTGCAGAAGCGGCAAGAGGAAGCCAAGCTAGACCATTACAACTAGCTTTCTATGGTGGACTTGTATTAGGATTAATGGTTGTTGCTATGAGCCTTATAGGTGTTACAGGTTTATTTTACCTTTATTGGGCATTTAATGGGTGGAGCAATTTACAGAGAATTCCAGAGCTTATAATGGGATACGGTTTTGGTGCAAGCTTAGCGGCGTTGTTCATGCAACTAGGTGGTGGAATATACACGAAATCAGCAGATATAGGTGCTGATCTAGTTGGTAAAGTTGAGATAGGAATACCTGAAGACGATCCCAGAAATCCAGCAGTGATAGCTGATAACGTAGGGGATAACGTAGGGGATTGCGCTGGGAGAGGAGCTGATTTATTTGAATCTATCTCCGCAGAAAATATTGGTTCGATGATTATAGGAGCAGGACTTTATATGTTGACAAATAACATGTATTTCATCTTCTTTCCTATAATAGCTAGAGCTGTGGGACTTATAGCAACGATAATAGGAGCTTTAGCAGTAAGACCTAAGGAACCTAGTACGAAACTCGTGGATGGCAGTAACATAGTAGTAGAGAAAGAAAAGGAAGTTTTAATAAAGCCTGTTTCGTCACTCAGAAATGGTTTAGTAGTATCAACAATTCTAGTGGCAATACTTTTCTACTTTGTAATAACTGGAATGTTAGGACTCGCAGCAATCTACTTATATTTTGCATCGCTAACTGGATTAGCAGCCGCTTTATTAATCGAACTAGTTACAGAGTATTACACTGGTGATCACAAGCCTGTAAAAGATATTGCAGATGCAGCTAAAACTGGCCCTGCAACAACATTGCTCATGGGTTTATCAGTGGGTATGGAATCCACAGCGCTTCCAGTAATAATAGTGATTATAGCGTTAGGCGCATCCTACATACTTGGAGCCAATTATGCTGCTGCGATTGGAATTTCATCACATATAGGTGGAGTTTATGGTACTGTTACAGCGACTATAGGCATGCTTTCACTCACAGGCATTATACTAGCAATCGATGGTTATGGACCAATCGCGGATAATGCTGGTGGAATAATTGAAATGTCAGGCATAGAAGAAGAAGTTGGAAAAACCGCTGAAGTGCTTGATGCGGCAGGAAACACTACGAAAGCATTAGCAAAAGGTTTTGCTATGGGAAGTGCAGTAATGGCATCACTTTTGCTCTTCCAGGCCTATGTTGATGTAATAAATCTAGTATCAGGAAAAGAATACATTATAAATCTTATACAACCATCTGTTATAATGGGTCTTATAATAGGTGGCATGATAGTGTTCCTCTTCGCATCATTAGCAATAAGAGCGGTAGGTAAGACAGCATCAGATATTATCGAAGAAGTTCGCAGACAGTTTAGGGAAATACCAGGTTTACTTGAAGGTAAAGCAGAGCCACAATATGGTAAATGTGTAGACATAACCACAAAATCAGCACAGAAAAACATGGTAACACCTAGCTTAATAATTCTGATCACACCAATAGTAGTTGGCTTACTTCTAGGATCAGAATCAGCCGGAGCTTTTCTAATAGGAGTTACCATAACAGGTACGATGCTAGCATTCTTCATGAACACAGGAGGTGCTGCATTCGACAACGCTAAAAAATACTTAGAAAGAATTGGTCTTAAAAAATCAGAACAACACAAATCAGCAGTAGTAGGAGATACTGTAGGAGATCCATTAAAGGATACTGCAGGTCCAAGCATCCACATTGTATTAAAATTAGTTAACAATGTAGCAATTGTAATGGGCGCATTATTTGTTCTCTACGCACTTCATCTATTATAAATTTTTATCATAAAAACTATTTTTTACCTACATTATTATAAAATATAAAAAACAAGTATAAATACTTTTGGTATATTGAATTTAAGACGCAAACATGAAAAAATTCCCTTTTGATTTAGGATTTGTAATACTTTTCTCTGAAGATAAAATTTATGGCTTCAGCATTTTTACTGAGAACCTGATTGGTGTAATTGGTAATGTTGGAAGAACATGCGCCGAAAATAATATTAACATTATAAATTTAAAGACCAGTATAAATGTATTAGAGAATAATATGGCTCATATATTTATTGCCGTCGACATGTCAAACTCAGTTATAGAACCATCTGACCTCAGATTGAAGTTACTCTCTCTAAAGGGAATAAAAGAGGTTGATATAATTGATCCCATATTTCCAGGAGTACTTATAGATATAACACATTATCCAATCACATTGTATAGTGGTATCAAGAGCATTATAACAAGTGAATTTATATGGTGGGGAATTTTTGTGGGATTACGCAAACAGCTTGGAGAAACAGTAGCAGGTGTAACGTTATGGAATATGGGTTATGTTACTGGTAAAAAGTTATGGGAGTTTTTCTATGATATAAGAAGGGCAAGCGTTAAGGATGTAGTAGAACTTTTAAGGCATACTGCAATTGCAACTGGTTGGGTTAATGATTTTGAGATTGTAGAGTATAGTCCTATTAATAGTAAGGCTATTGTTAGGGTAAGGGATAACTGGGAATGTAGTATAGTCGGTAAAACGGGTAAGAGTGAGAGTCATTATTCAAGAGGTATTCTTGCAGGATTTTTTTCGAACCATTTTAAGGTGGAGTGTCAAGCATTTGAGACCAAATGCATATCAAAAGGTGATGAATACTGTGAATTTGAAATAATACCAAAATAATTTTAATTTCTCTCTTTATTCTAATAATTGGTGAATGAAGTGAAAGTTTTTATTGGTACTTCTGGTTGGATGTATGATTGGAATCCTAATGGATTTGATTGGTATGTAATGCAAAGTGGGTTGAATGCTGTCGAGTTAAACGCCAGTTATTACAGGTTTCCTTTCACGAATCAAATAAGTTCATGGGCTAAAAAGGGTTCAAATATAAGATGGTCTATTAAAGTTAATAGATTAGTAACTCATATTTATAAGTTTAACGACAAGGGACTTAACGTATGGAATAAGTTTAAAAAACTATTTGACCCCATGGATTCTTTAATAGATTTCTATTTATTTCAACTTCCTCCCTCGTTAAGATTTACTGATGCCGTTAAAAGTAAGTTAAAGAATTTTATTAAAAATAGTGGTATTTCATCAAGAATTGCTATCGAAGGTCGTTCTGTCGACTGGTTCACTCATGATGGTGCAAAGTTTGTTAATGATCTCGGATGTGTTTTTGTTTCTGTTGATGCACCTAATCTTCCTCGTAGTATATTCGTGAGCGATGGTGTTGTTTATTTGCGAATGCATGGTAGGTATTTTTGGTATATGCACGATTATAGCGAGGATGAATTAAAAGAAATTGCATATAGTATTCTTAAGAGTGGCCCAGAACGTGTTTATATTTTCTTTAATAATAATCATAATATGCTTAACAATGCAAGGCTCATGCTTAAGTTGTTCTCAATTTTAGAGTTATGATAGTTATATTACTGCAAAATTATTATTCTATATATTTTAGACATCTATATATGTGAATTCTAAATTAATACACTTGGTATGAGAGTTGAAGTGAGATTTCATGGTAGGGGTGGTCAGGGAGCTGTTACCGCTGCGGAACTGTTGGCAAAAGCCGCTATCAAAGAAGGTAAATACGCTCAGGGTTTTGCGGCATTTGGTCCTGAGAGAAGAGGTGCCCCAGTATTAGCGTTTACAAGGATTTCTGATGAACCTATTGAAATACGTTCACAAATCTATGAACCTGATATAGTTGTTGTCTTAGATCCTTCGTTGGTTTCTAGTAAGTCTGTTCTTCAAGGATTAAAGGCAGGAGGTGTCTTAGTTCTAAATACTAGCAGACGTATTAACGAAATTTCACAAATATTCAGTGGATATAAGCTGGCTGTTGTGAACGCAACGGAAATAGCTCTTAAACACATTGGGTCTGCTATTACTAATACTGCAATGCTCGGTGCATTAGTGAAAGCTACTAACATTGTAAAGCTTGAATCTATATTGGATGAAGTAAATGCTCGTTTCGGTAAAAGTAATGTTGATACTGTTATTGAAACTTATGAAAAAACGGAGGTGTTTAAATGGGCTCAAATCTCCCAAGTTGGAATGAAGTAGAAACTGGGGCTACTATCTTAAGACCTGGTTCATCAGAATTAAATATTACAAGTACGTGGAGAACTTTTAAACCTGTTATAGATTATAATAAGTGTACCGATTGTGGATTGTGTTGGGTATTTTGCCCCGAGCCTGCAATCTATAAGCAGGGCAAAAAGTATTACATAGACTATGATCATTGTAAAGGTTGCGGGATCTGTTATCAAGAATGTCCACTTAAAGCTATTATGTGGGTAAAGGAGGAGGAGAAATAGTGCAAAAGTTAAAACAAATTAGACAAACTCTCTCTGGCAATTATGCAGTGGCGTATGCAGTAAAACAAGTAGATGTTGATGTGATTTCAGCATATCCGATTACCCCGCAAACTACTATGGTAGAGAAACTCTCAGAATACGTTGCTACAGGGGAACTTCAAGCTGAGTTTATTCCTGTGGAATCTGAACATTCAGCTTTGTCAGTAGTTACTGCAGCTGCAGCTACAGGAGCACGTGTTTTTACATCAACTAGTTCTCAGGGCCTTTTGCTAATGCATGAAATTCTTTTCATTACAGCAGCACTTAGACTCCCTGTCGTGATGGCTGTAGCCAATAGGGCCGTCTCAGCTCCGATTAATATTTGGAATGATCATAGTGATGCTATGGATCAAAGAGATACAGGATGGATACAAATATTTGCAGAATCATCACAGGAAGCATACGATACTATGATACAAGCATACAGAATTGCTGAAGATCTCAGAGTAAGATTGCCAGTAATGGTAAACTTTGATGGATACATATTAACCCATACTTACGAACCGGTAGACACATTACCTGATGAGCATGTAAAAGAATTTACTCCGCGAGTAAAACCGCCTTTTAGATTGAATCCTGATGAACCAGTGAGTATAGGTACTCTGGCACCACCAGATTACTATTATGAAGTAAAGTATCAAGAAATTAACGCTATAGAAAATTCACTACCAGTTATTGAAGAGGTATCAAAAAAGTATGGTGATTTATCAGGTAGATATTACAGTAATGTTGAACAAACTTCCGTTAACGATGCAGATATTGTTTTAGTTAGCATGGGTGCCCTTTCAGGTACAGCTAGGCATGTTGTGAGAGAGTTAAGACAACATAACATAAAAGCTGGTCTCATTAGGTTGCGCTTGTTTAGACCATTCCCAATTAAGTCAATTATTGATTTAATAAGTGATGCAAAGGCTGTGGGAATTATTGATAGAGCAGTTTCACCTGGAGCAGTAGGTGGACCAGTTTTTATGGAAATTGCAGCCATTATGAAGTTGTATGGAATTGATGTCCCAATAGTGAATTTCATAGCAGGGCTAGGAGGCAGAGATGTCACTCCAAGCGATATAAAATATATGTTTGATGAACTCCAACTCACGGCTATATCAGGAAAACCAAAAAGACCTGTTTATTATATAGGTTTACGGGGGTGGAATCCATGATATACAGAACTGTTAGAGATCTACCCACAGAGGAATACTTTGCTCCAGGACATGGTTTGTGCGCAGGCTGTCCAATAGGAATATTAGCGAAAATTGTTTTAAAGGTCTCCGGAAAGGATAGTATAATCGTTAATGCAACCGGATGTGGGGAAGTATCAACCACACTGTACCCATCCACAGCGTGGAGAGTGCCATGGATTCATTTAGCATTTGAAAATGCTGCAGCAACAGCTTCAGGTGTAAGGGCCGCTTACGATGCAATGATAAAGAAAGGATTACTCAATAAGGATGCGAATATAATAGTATTTGCTGGTGATGGTGGCACTGCGGATATAGGTTTACAAGCATTGAGCGGGGCATTAGAACGTGGTGATAGATTCCTCTATATATGTTATGATAATGAAGCATACATGAATACAGGTATTCAGAGGAGTGGAGCAACACCCTTCGGAGCATGGACGACAACCACACCATTAGGTGCAAAATTAAGTGGTCGTGAAATTTTCAAAAAAGATCTCATTGGAATTGCAATAGCACATAAAGTTCGTTATGCTGCTACTGCTGTACCCTCTTATCCTTTTGATTTAGCAAATAAGATAGAAAAGGGTCTTAAAGTAAATGGTCCAGCGTTTATTCACGTTCTCATACCATGCACTACTGGTTGGAGATTCGACCCATCTTTTACAATAAAAATCGGTAAACTGGCTGTTCAAACTGGACTTTGGCCACTTTATGAGTATGAAAATGGCGTGTTCCGAACTACAGTTCCAGTGCCAAGAAGAAAACCAGTCATAGAATATCTTAAGCTCCAGGGAAGGTTCAAGCATCTACTTAATAAGCCAGAATTAATAACTGAAATACAAAAATATGCTGATGAATTAGCTCAACGTTTTGGCCTTGGACCTATAGAACAATAATAACACTATAAGGATAAATGAATTGAAATAATTTTTCTTATAGCAGGCTTTTTATTGAAATATATTCCAAAATAAAAGATATAATTTAGACGTGAAGCTTTTTTCTCAAAATAATTTAGAAGTATCTAAAACTTTTAATGTTTTATTGTTCCACAAAATAATTGTTAACATTAGAAATTGTTGAATTTAACTATTATAAATACTAAAGTTTAATTTTTTGGTCTTTAATCAATTGATGTGGTGTTTAATATGTCTATGCCGAGGGTAGGTGATGAAGCACCAGACTTTGAATTACTAAATCAAAGGGGTGAAAATGTTAAGCTTTCTAGTCTGAGAGGAAAATATGTAGTACTTTATTTTTATCCTAAGGATTTTACACATGGATGCACTTTAGAAGCACAAAGTATAAAGGATGTGTATGATGAGTTAAAGGAATTAAAGAAACTAAGAAATATGGATGTTATCGTTCTTGGTGTCAGCGCAGATTCCGTCGAGTCTCATAAAAGGTTTGCTGAAACATTTAACTTACCTTTTAACTTACTAAGTGATCCTGATAAAAAAGTTATAAATCTTTACGGCGTAAAAGGCCTAGTTGGTGCCAGACGAGTGACATTTATCATAGATAAAGATGGGAGAATAGTAAAAATATTCCCTAAAGTTAATGCTGCACAGCACGGTAAAGAAGTACTTAACGCATTACAGGAATTATTAATCGGTTCATGAAGTTTTATATAATATTTTTATATAAAAATTAATGATTAATCAAAATGTTTTTATTTAGCTAAATTCTTTTCGTGTGTGATGTAATATGAACGTCAATAAGCTTAGTATAGGTTTTGTATTACTTTTTATAGGATTAATGTTAAGTTTAGCAGCCACATCATCAATTAATGAAGTAACTAACCAATTTATACTATTGAGTAGACGTCTAGAGGTTTATCAAAGTATTGTAATTGCTGAAGCAATAGCATTTGTAATATTTGTAATAGGACTTATATTAATCATAAAAAATAAATAAAATTTTATAACATATTATTTCAAAATATTTCAATTTTATATAAACATTAGGATGATAGCATTCTATAGAAATGGTATATGAATCCGAAGGTTATTAGAATACTACCTAGTGTGATTAGTGCTATATTTTGTAAGTTCAGCATATAAGACATGACTGTTACGATTGTTAAAAATGCTTGAAGTGTCACAAGACCTACGAGCCCTACTAACAGTGTTCTTGGGCTAAGTTGCTTAGGTTTAGTTGGATCATTAATTGAACGGGATAATGGTTTTGCTGATTTCCTTTTTTGATTATAAGAATATATGTAAACTGTAAGAATGCATATAACTATTAACATTCCCCATACAGCGAAGGTTGTAATCGGATCTAGGAAGAGTAGTAATGTTTCTTCTCCAGGTAGAGGCATTAATGGCATCCATGGATATGTTCCTTGAAAACCCCATATTGTGAAGAATGCAAATTGGACGAGGCCCGTGACACCTATTGCTATTACTAGTGGTCTATCAGAGATTTTAAATCCTCGACTTTTGTCAAGAAATGGTATTATTGCAGCTGCTATAATATAAAGTGTTGGTATGAGCACGCCTACAAGAAACGGGGATAATCCTGTTCTTAGGAAAGCGTATAATGCTGTAAGATACCACTCAGGAACGGTCACTGGAGCTGGATAAAATGGATTAAATTGAGATCCTAATTCTACTGGATATATTCCTGCTACTATGAATATTATACCAATTATCACAGAAACCATCGGTATATCCAATGTGAGATTTCTTGGAAAGTGAAATATCGCTAATAAAACCATTATAAACGGTAATAGGAATATGTGAAACGCATAAAGATGAATTACCATGCTAGATAATGATCCTGGTCCAAAAAGTAAATTAGCCAGCGTGTCCCCTAGAAAAGGTGTATTCAATGCCAATCCCCTTCCTACGTTCATAGCTAACTGTGCTCTCACATTAACAATTAGATCATAACCACTGTAAGCTTCAAGAATAGTTATTAATCCAAATACAACACCTGTTACCCAAATAAGTTCATTTTTTAATTTATAACGACCTGAAAAGAGTTGATAAGATAGATGCAGAATTGCCAATAATACCATAGCATTCGATGCATGATAATGTATATTACGTAATATATATCCAAATGCTATAACATCATTAATTGTCTTAACACTGTTCCAAGGTGATGTAAATGTTCTGTTAGTAAGATTTAGTTCAAAAGTTGGAGTATAATAGATTGTGAGCAAGGCTCCTGTTATTCCTAACAAAAGAAAGTCCATGAACGTTAGCATACCTAGGTATGCTAATGGGTTAGTTGGTTTTTTAGGAATTATGAACTTCGCGCCATTAAAAAGCATACGCTCCATACGATCAGTTATCCAACTAAAAATACCTTTCTTTTTGCTACTCATTATCATACACCTCTCAGACTACCATTGGCGCAATAAGAGGTTGATCTTTAGGTCTTCCAAGAACAATTTTTCCATTAAAGCCAATAGCATATATATCACCAGTTGATTTCACAATTTTAAGTATGACTTGAGGTAACGGATTCAAATTTAATAATTTAGCTGGACCTGCTAAGGGAAGAGCATCAGTAAGACGGTAAATACTTCCATGACATGGACATTGAAGTACCGGACCAAATTCTGGATTATTAGGATTATAATTCACTAGACATTGAAGATGTACACATGTTCTATTAAATGCTTTTACATCATAATCACCTAAATTACCACTTTGATCTGGCGTCTTACGTACAATAAGCATATCAGTATAATAGGCATCAGGTTCCGGAGGATAAATAAATATGCTTGTTGCGATGGGAGGATTTGCCTGATCAGCTAACTTAGTTAAATCATTTAAATTTCCAATTTTTACTTCACTTTGAGCCTGTACTGATGTAACACGCTCTCCTAAATAAGAAATTAATGGAGTGAAAGCTCCTATGGTCAACATTCCTGACGCAACCAATATCATTCTCACGAACGTGCGACGTGAAATTTTTTCTTCATTACTAGGATTAGAGTTCATTGTTAAAACACCGTAATTACCAAAACGTAACACAAATTTAAATCTAACTAAAATATATTAAAAATTATTATATATTTTATTTTTAAATATTCAAAATACTGCTCTAGGAACAGGATTATTATTTCATCTGAATATCACATTACGATAAGCACAATACTCTTCAAGTACATCATAAAATATTTCTTAGCAAATTTTACTAAAACAAGAGTAAACCAGTCTCTCAGTATAAAGCTTTCAATTACAACTTATTGGAAGGAACATCATTTAGCTACTTCGTCCATGATCTTCTTTATACCCCTTCTCAGTGTTGTGTCCAATGTGCTCGCAGGAATGTTGAGCTCGCTTGATAATTCTTTTAGAGTAATCTTTCGTTTCACATCAAAATAACCGCGTTCATATGCATATTTCAGTATATAGAATGATTTGGAGGCTAATTCTTTTTCATTTTTAAATTTTATAGCAATTTGATCAGCTCCCATTTTTTTAAGTTTGTTTATTATTATTTTTGCTGTACGTTTATGATTAATGTTCATATTCCACTCAAGAGATCCGTCATACCTTACTCTCTCTATAATGGGAAAGCTTTTTTCTTTAGAAAATATGCGCATCACTCTGAAGAGCGGGCATTGAGGTAATAATAAATCAATTTTAATTAAAACTCGTTGCCCATCTGAATATTTCCTTATTATCTCATAATCGATTATATCAGGATAATTTTTTAACAACTTAAGAGCCTTTGTTATGTTTTGCTCATTACCTATAATTTCTGCATATTCGCTGGCAAAACCACTTGATAAATTTTTGATGTCCATTGACAATAATCTGACTACTAAGTTATATTGAGTTACTATAATCGAAGCCCAACATTTATCATAAAAAAACGTAATACTAGTTCTCATCATTGATTTCATTATGCAACTTATTTAATAAAGTTATCTATCTTTAATTAATTTTTATTCAAAATACCTTATATAGGTTAGTTATTTTGATTAAGTTTTATGACACACATGTTTGGATTCATCTTTGACAATTTTCGCATTCATTTCTATTATGTTAGGAAAATGATATTGAAATTACTGAAGTAATTATAGCTACTAAAAGACCTGAGATTACTATAAAAGCTGTAAGTGGTATTAATCTTAGAGGATCAACTTCATATTTAAGACGCTGGTAAAATAATGCTATGAGTAGTGCTTTTATGCTTGCGAGAATAAGTATCATGGTTGATGCTATTAGATAACTAAAAATACCAATAGTTAGAGAAACTTCAAGCAGTGTTACTAGAATTAATATTATGTATACAACTATGTATGATTTCATAATACCACCTCATAATAGATAGAATAGCGGAAAGAGAAAGACCCACACAATGTCCACAAAATGCCAGTATATGCCGAAGTTTTCAAGTGTGCTAAGCTTTATATGACCTTTAAAAGTTCTCACTATTAAATAGAGCAGTCCAGCTAGACCTGCGATCACATGAGCGCCATGAGTGCCGGTGGTTATGAAATACGTCGATGCAGGTAAACCGCTCGAAAATACAAACCCATTTCTAAATAATTCGCTCCACTCAAAGCTTTTAATTACTATGAACAATAGTCCAAGAGAGAACGTTAATAATAAGCTAATACGTACACCACGTAAATTGTTAGCTCTATCAAATGCTAATGCCATTACTAACGTGAAACTACTAGTGAGAAGTATTAAAGTATTAATCATACCTATAGATATATTATGCACAGTGCCTGGTGCAGGCCATGATGATATATCTATATACCTGTAATAGGCATATGTACTAATTAGTGTTCCGAATAGTAATGCTTCACCAAATATGAGAATCCACATACCAAGCTTTACTCTATCCGTTTTTCCAAATGGCCACTGTTCTCTCATAGGTTCTTCAGGAATCTTAAAACGTTCGTGCATATCATCTCTAGCCCAACCTATGAGCGCATAAAAACCAATTATTACACCTGCAAAAAGTATTACAATACCAATAAAGTTTAACGGTGATAAACTGGCTCCAAATAAGAATAAGGCTGTAGATATTGCAAGTATAACAGGCCAAGTACTTAAATGATTATGATGATTACCATATGTTTCAGTAATTCCTGAACCATCCAGTTGTATAAAACGAAGGGTGCCACTACTTAAATCGGGAATTCCCGGAAAATCTTCAGGAGGTGGTGGCGAACTTGTGGCCCATTCAAGAGTCCATCCTCCCCATGGATTGGAACCTGCAGGTTCCCCGTGTTTCCTGCTCCTATAAAGGTTATATACAAGGATAAGCTGAGCAGGCCCGAAGATAAATGCTCCTATGGTAGCAATTAAGTTTAAATCACCCCATCCAGTATTAGGTTGGTAAGTCCAGATCCGCCTAGGCATATCAATTAGGAGAAACATTGGACCATAGAGAATGTTAAATCCAATAAATGACAGTATGAAGTGTATTTTACCAAGCTTTTCGTTATAAAGCCGCCCAGTTATTTTTGGGAACCAATAATACATGCCCGCAATCAAACCAAAGAGTGTAGCTCCCACCATGACATAGTGGAAATGACCAACAACCCAGTATGTTCCTCTAAATTGTAAATCAAGAGGCACTGACGATTGAAAAACACCTGTAGAACCTCCTACTATAAAGAGAAATATCGAACCTAAAGCAAATAACAAGGGTGTTTTGAATCTAATAGAACCTCCCACTAACGTTGCTATGAAAGAAAGGGTAATAAGGCCAAATGGTATAGATATGATTTCAGTAGTTATATTCATAAACTCTCTCCATTCTGTATTTACACCAGTAGCGTACATATGATGACCCCAGACACTCATGCTTAAGATTGTGCCAGCTGCTAAAGATGCTATAATAATTTTCTTTCCATAATAGGGTTTACGTGAAAAAACGCTCAGAACCTCTGGGATAATACCAAAACCAGGAAGCAATATTATATAGACTTCGGGATGACCAAAGAACCAGAAAAGATTGTCCCAAATTATTGATGCTCCAACAGAACTAAAGAATGTAGTCCCCAAGATCCTATCAGAAAGTAACATGATAACTGCACCAAGTAGTGGTGGAAATACAACTAACATTAATACTTGAGTAAAGAAGATAAACCATGTATAAAGTGGAAGATTCATTAATTTCATGCCTGGTGCGCGCATTTTAATAATTGTTACCAAAAAGTTTATAGTACTCATCGTCACAGAACCACTAAGCATAGCTATAGCAGCTGCACCAAGTGTTACGCCAGGTCCTGGGCTATATTTTACTGCTGTTAGTGGTGCGTAGTATGTCCAACCAACATCCGCGGCTCCTCCAAGAACAAATCCTGAAACTGCAACTATACCTGAAAACAAATAGAGCCAATAGCTCATTGCATTAAGTCTAGGAAACGCTAGATCTCTAGCACCGATCTGCAATGGAATAAAATAATTTGCAAATGCCGTCCCTAAAGGAGAAATGAACCAAAGTAACATAACTAATCCGTGCATGGTCACAGCTTGATTATATTCATCAGCATTTAGAAAATTATTAGCTGGTATAGCCAATTGAGTTCTCATTAGTAATGCCAATGTTCCTGCCACAAAAAAGAAGATTATAGATGTTATGAAGTAGAGTATACCTATATTTTTATGATTAGTCGTGAATAACCATTCACGTATTTTACTGTTCATGTTGTTTTTATTTTTTACGGAAGAATTTTGGTCACTCATAAAATTTGATCACCTCACACAACGACTAAATCGGTAATCATTGCTGCATGACCTGTCCCACATAATTCATAACATCTTATCATATAAGTTCCCTTCTGATCAACCTTAAACCATAGGTAATTAATTTTGCCAGGAATTGCATCGGCTTTAAGCCTAAGTGCAGGTATACCAAATGAATGAAATACATCAACACTGGTGATTTCTAATACAACAACTTTTCCAGCTGGAACTATGAGTTTAGTTGTTGTAGTTCCATTTGGATACACAAAGGTCCATTCAAATCGCTTACCTATGACTTTTATATGAAGGCTATCCGGATTATTTGGAATATTTTGTATGAAATTAAGAGTGCCAACAGTCTCAACAGTAAGCCCTAAAAAAAGTATACCTAAGAGAATAGCTATTATTAGTGCTATTTTTATACTTCCTCTTTCCGATGGAAATGAACCTAAATTAGGAGCATCGGATGGTTCTGAATGACGTCTATATCTAATAATGACATAAACAAACCAAGCAAACACAATACTCATTACTATAAGGGCAGATATTAAATATAAGTTAAAAAGCGATTGCCATCGAATTGTGCTCGGGGATAATACAACAAACAACATTTAAAACACCAGTTTTTATTTGCACGAACTTCTATAAAAGAAAAATCATAGAACATATTCGATAATAAAGTATAAATAGACATTTAAGTCTGTCATAATCTTGTGTTTAAATATATGATTATATAATTATTATTAGAAATTTCTAATATCAAATAACTAATGGTATATGTTCACATATAATATTTATATTACTGAAAGAACATATTCAGCCAGAATGCTTATGAACGCAGAAAAAGTACTAAGCATATTAGCAATTTTATTGTCAATAACTGCAATAACAACCTCAACATACGTTTTATCCGTTTATCCTTCACAAAAAGTGACAACTACTCCAATAGAAAAACCCCTCATTTCCTACCTAAACATTCCACCCAATACGAATTTCAATATAACAGAGAATGATCTCATGTACTTAATGGATTTGAAACCTGCATATGCTGAAATCTTTATTGAAAATAACACAATAAGATTTACACATGATAAAATATCAATAGTAGTAACAGCAGAACCAGAATTAGGCGAGGAATATGAGGACAGATTTGTGGTCTTTGGTCTTATAAATCCGACATTGATTATACCTGTAAATGCAAACGTGAAAATTATATTCATTAATGGTGGCGATTCTGAGTTTCATAGTTTTTCAGTAATTAAAACACCTCCACCATATCCAAGTAATTTGGATTCACCAGAATACATGACCTTTGCATTTAACGGTTCTTCGATCCCTGATCCCCTTCGCGGAATACAGTTTGAGAAACCTAGCGGAATTTACCATGGCACAGTGATTCAGTTCACTGCAGACAAACCAGGAACATATTATTATGTATGTCACGTTGGTGATCATGCACACAATGGTATGTTCGGTCAATTTATAGTGAAATAAGATACTTGTTAATTAAATTATAATTTATTTTTTTTTAATTTTGATTTGTATTTGCATGTAGTAACGTAGTAACGTATACTGCCAATGCAAATATTAATGCTGCTAAACCTTGATGAGTTGCTACTATTAAGGGATTTAGGCGTTGAAATATTGCTACTGCTCCCCAAAATATCTGTATAATAAAAACAATGAAAAGTATTATTGTTCCTTTTTTAATTTTCTGTGGGATGTAATGATTTTTAATTATTAGCAATATCGTCAAGATAGTAATTGTAAAAGTAATGATCGCCCACATTCTATGTATAAACTCAATTATAATAAATCTGTTTGTGAAATCGATAGGACATAAAGGCCAGTCTGGGCACGCCAATCCTGAGCCACTAGCAGACGTATAAGAACCTAAAAGCATTAATACATATATTGATAATGTCATTATTAAGCTCAAACGCTTTATCATCATATCTTATCACAACTAATAGTTATTCAGAACTATTTAGATTTTACTAATAGTCATCGTACTCTTATATTTTGGTCCACTGACCTTTTCCTCATTTTGAAGAATGAAATTCCTTTAGAACTGTTCATAGATTTATAATTACTCCTCATTTTCAGCGGCTAACTATAGGTTAGATCTATAATCGTTGTGGGATTCATGAGTTTTCATCTATTCACCTTTATTACTAGAGGTTCATGAAGAGTTTTGCCACTAACAGTAGGAGACAACACATCAAGAGTTTCACTATGTGAGACAGGGCCCATATTGTTTATCCAAAACTAAAGATGCAACACCTATATAACATATCCATTCAGAAACAACTAATCAACCCACCATTCTTACTCATATGTATTGTCAACTTCTGATTCTTCTGGAAGTCAAGACACTTCATTACGTATTCTATTACTTTCATCTGATCCTAGATGTTTGATACTAAAAGCATCATCTTTTGTTTAAATTATTGGGTGTATAAGCTTCATTCTTCATTCTAGAAGGATAAAAGCTCTCAATTATAAAAAATATTATATATTAACATAGCTTCTCATTTTAAAAGTTTCTTATCAAAAAATTTATCAATCTATTAATTTTATATAAAGCAATTTTTCATTAGTCTTTGAGATCTATATGGAGGTTTAATTATGAATAAATCTTTATTGCTTGACTACTATAAATTAGCTAAACCTGGTATAGTTTTTCTTCTTGTCTTAGTCTCGGTTGCCGCTTATATTTCATCTCTTAAAAATCTTGAATTGAATGATATCCCCAAATTAGGCGTATTAGTTTCATCTGGTGTGTTATCTTCAAGTGGTTCTGCAATGCTTAATAATTATTTGGATAGAAAGATAGATAGGATTATGAAAAGGACAATGAAACGACCATTAGCTGCTGGCAGAGTTAAAGCGAGATCAGTTCTTATAACCGGTATTCTGTTAACGATGTTGTCATTAATTATAGCATATATTTGGTTTGGATTTATGACTAGTATTTTCATAGCTTTGGGAGCATTAACATATTTATATGTATATACTATTCTACTTAAAAGGCGCACACCTTTAAATATAGTAATAGGAGGGTTTGCAGGAAGTTTTGCTGCATTAACTGGTAGTAGCGCAGCAGGTTCAATTACATTAAATGCCATCATCCTAGCACTATTAGTTTTTATCTGGACACCAGGACACTTTTGGAGCCTTGCACTCAAATTTAAAGAAGATTACTTAAACGCCAAAATACCAATGCTACCAGTAGTCTATTCAACAGAAACCACGGTTAAAGCGATAACTTTGAGTAACATACTGACATCAGTCTTCTCATTATTAATATATCCTTTAATGCCAAACAATATAATATATCTTACATCAGCAATCATATTAGCAATCTACGTGATTTATCTAAGTATGAAATTTATAAAGCAACCAACACAAACAAATTCAATTAAACTATTTAAAACATCTAACTTACATTTAACAATACTTTGTTCCGCATTAATAGTTGGCACAATAATTACCGAAATTATCCACATATACTAAGAACTACACTCCACTTAGTGTGTATTGAGTCAGTTAAACATCATCCTTAAACTTACGCACATTTGATAATTATTAGATAAAAATAAATACTTCTAGAGCTATTTATTTTGTTGAGGCGTTATGAATAAACGCGCAATTAGTCGTGTAACAGCCGTAATAATTATAATTGTAATAATTATAATTGCAGGCGCAGCAGCAGTTTTCTTACAACTAGGACCAACAACCACAACACCTACAACAACCACACCCGCAACCACAACAACACCTACAACAACCACGACACCCACCACAACAACGCCTCCGATACCAAATCCAGATACTGTAGTGGTAGAAAGTATTGGTGAGCCTGACTATCTTGATCCAGCGGTAGATTATGAAACTGCAGGCGGTGAAGTTCTACAGAATACTTATGAGACTTTGGTATGGTATAATGGTACTAGCGCTACTCAATTTATTCCTTGGCTTGCTGAAAAGTGGGAAGTTTCTAGTGACGGTATGAGTTATACTTTTTACTTGAAGAAGGGCATTAAGTTCCATGATGGAACACCATTCAATGCTACAGCAGTAAAATATTCATTAGAGCGCGCAATAATAATAGGTGATCCTGACGGTCCGGCTTGGATGCTTGATGTTATTCGTGGGGCTGGGGCATTGTTAGAGAAGATCTGGAACGGTAACGCCACACAAGCTGATGTTGACGCTTGGAGAGCGCAAAAACCGATAGAAATACTAGACACATACACAGTAAGAATAAACTTAGATAGACCATATTCACCATTCATATCAGTAATGGCATTCACTGTTGCATCCATCGTATCACCAACTTATGTTGAAGCTCACGGTGGCGTTCAAGTTGGAAAGCACAATGATTGGATGGATAGGCATGCCGAAGCGGGTACAGGTCCATTTAAAGTAAAATCATGGGAAAGTGGTGTTGTAACGCTTGAAGTAAACCCAAACTATTGGGGTGGACCAAGGGGAGATATAAAGCCAAAGATCAAATATGTCATTATTAAAACTGTTACTGATCATAACACAAGGATTCTTGATTTAATTAACGGTGTTGCTGATATGATCTATCTTCCTGCTGATTACTGGAACCAATTCATTGATATGAACGTATGGCTTAATGAAAAGCGTGTGGTTCCTATAAGGAGCGATGTAAGAGCTGTAGGACCTTTTGAAACATTTGTCATTAACTTTATTGGTCTTAACATGGCTATTAGAAATGAGACTGGTAAGATTGACCCATTCCAGCCATTCCAGAATAAAAAAGTTAGAATGGCCTTCGCTTTTGCATTCGATTATAATACTTTCATTAAGGAAGTTTTGAAAGGTGCTGCTATACAACCTAATGGTGCAGTGCCTAAAGGTATGTTTGGTTATGATCCAACGATACCTACATATCAATATAACCTTACCAAAGCTAAAGAACTACTTACAGAAGCTGCCAAAGAACTTGGTTTATCACCAGATAAACCTAAGACGTTGACAATATACTATAATGCTGGGAACCTTGCCCGTGAAAAAGCAGCGTTATTGTTGGCTAGTGCAATAAATAGCATGAATGTGGGGTTAATACTTCAAGTTGTGCCACTTGCATGGCCTCAGTTCTTAGCTAAACTACGAGCTAGACAACTTCCAATATTCTTCTTGGGATGGGCTCCAGATTATATTGATCCAGATGATTACCTGGTACCGTTTGCTCATGGAGAGAAGGGGACATTTCCAATAAGAATTGGATACAATAATCCTGAGGTTAATAAACTCATAGATGAGCAATCGAAGGAATTCAATCCTGTTAAACGTGCTGCTTTAATAAAACAAATAGTACAGATGGTTAATGATGATTATATATACATTTGGCTTTCACAACCAGTAGTGATTCATTTTGAACGCACATGGATACATGGATGGTATTATAATCCAGCATTCGCTGGAAACTATTATGCAACAATCTACAAGGCATAGGATATAAAATAATCTAAAATTAATTTTATTTTTTATAATTAATTTTAAATTTAAATCATACCGCAAAGTATTTAAAATATCTCATAATTCTTTATTATAATATACAAACTCTCTACATTAACTTTTTAGCATGTAAGTGAGTATTTTGCATTTTTAGTTAACTCCGAATGCTTTGAGAATAAATTTTCATACAAAGATAATGTTGATAGTGTGATGTAGGTTATATTCTGATAAGAGAATACTTAAATAGTTCCGTGTTTTCATATTTAGGGGGAATATGAAGCTTTATGAGTATGTAGCACGTAGGCTTCTATTATTGTTTCCAGTTTTGCTAGGTGTTCTTTTAATAACATTTTACATTTCAAGGATAATATTGGATCCCACTGCTGCATATGTTACCGAGAAGACCCCTGAATCCGCAATACCTGCTATAAGAAAGCAATTAGGTCTTGATCAACCTTTTCCTGTTCAGTTTGCAATTTATATTAAAGATCTTTTCACGCTCAACTGGGGATGGTCAAAAACTGCTCATGATGCTGTTATTAATGCTATTGCTGCTCATTTTCCTGCTACTGTTGAGTTAACGATATTTGCGTTCTTGCTTACAATAGGTATTGGGATTCCTATAGGTATTATTAGTGCGTTACGTAGTAATAGTTTAGTGGATCATGCAACCAGGTTTACAGCCTTAGTTGGTATATCAACACCAGTTTTTTGGTTAGCTCTTATGCTTCAATACATTTTTACATATTGGACTAAAAATAATGGATTACCGTATCTTCCAAGTACTGGTCGTTATGATCCAATACTTATTTTAAGTTATCCTGTTCAAAAAATAACTGGGTTGATGATTCTGGATTCTTTGATTCAAGGGAACTGGATTATGGCATGGGATGCTTTCAACCATCTAATATTGCCTGCAATTACTTTATCATTTCTTAATATAGGCGTGATTGCTAGGATTACTAGGTCTTCATTCCTTGAGGTTCTTAGGCAAGATTACATATCAGCTGCTAAAGCTTATGGTCTTCCTGAGCGTAGAATTTATTATAAGTATGCCTTGAAAAATGCTATGATTCCTGTAACCACTATTAGTGGTCTTATGTTTGGTGGAATGTTAGGTGGTGCTGTGATAACTGAGACTATTTTTGCATTTCCAGGTATGGGATGGTTAGCTGTAAGAGCAATAACATATAATGATTCAGCGACAATACTTGGTTTTACTGTTCTAGCTACTTTTATTTATGTTTTTACAAACTTAGTTGTAGATATCATATATGCATGGCTTGATCCAAGGATTAAGTATTAGAGGTGATGATATGACTTCACAAGAAGCACGAGTTTCAAGAAGAATGGAATTAGAGCTTCGTTTAAAGGATTTGAAATATGCTTTATGGCTTTTGAGTAGAAATAAACTTATTGTTCTTGGATTTGGTATAGCTGTGTTTTACATCATACTAGCAATCATAGGACCATTCATCGTTGATCCAAAAATAGCGGAAAGTGTTAATTACGCAAATCAACATAAACCACCGAGTTGGAAGTATATATTCGGTACTGACGACATTGGACGAGATTTATTAAGCATGATAGTGTTAGGTGCTCGTTATGATCTTTGGATTGCAGGCACTGTTGTATTTTTAGCGTTATCAATAGGAATATTGGTAGGCAGCATTTCTGGTTATATTGGAGGGAAAATTGATGAGTTATTTATGAGAGTTACAGATGTGTTTTTAGCATTTCCAGGACTTATACTGGCTATGGCAATTACAGAAGTTTTAGGTAGATCATTCACTAATCTTATGTTGGCATTAGTAATAATTTGGTGGAGTGGTTATGCTAGAATTATGAGAGGCCAATTTTTAGCTGAAAAGGAAAAACCATATGTACAAGCTGCAAAGGTTTTAGGTATACCTTCGTGGAGAATTATTTTAAGGCACGTTCTTCCCAATTCAATATATCCACTATTAGTTGTTGCTACGTTAGATATAGGCGGTGTAATGTTAACTGCTGCAGCATTAAGTTTCATAGGATTAGGGCCTTCACCTTTTGAACCTGAATGGGGACAACTTGCTGCTAGAGGTTCAAGTTACATTTTTCAGGCACCTTGGGAAGTTTTATTTCCTGGATTAGCAATTCTCTTTGCAAGTTTAGGGTTTAACCTAGTCGGTGATGGACTCAGAGATGTATTAGATCCAAGGCTCAGGAGGTGATTTTTTGGAGAGGTTATTAGAAGTAAAAGATCTAGTTGTCAGATTTCGCACATTTAGAGGTATTGTGAAAGCATTAAATGGTGTAACATTTGACGTCAATAAAGGTGAGATCATCGGTTTAGCCGGGGAAACAGGAAGCGGTAAAACAGTTACAGGATTTACTATTATGAGACTTTTACCTCCTAATGCTACCGTGACAAATGGTAGCATTTTATTTAATGGTACGGATCTTTTAAAATTAGATCCTAAAGAAATGTCTAAGATAAGAGGTAAAAAAATTACAGCTATCTTTCAAGATCCTCATACATATCTTAATCCAGTTTTCCGTATTGGTGACCAGTTCGTTGATGTATTGATGCATCATATGAAAAATGAGGATAAAAACAAGACAAAAATGAAAAAAGAAGCATGGTCACAAGCAATTGAAATGTTAAAAGAAGTTGGTATGCCAGCACCTGAAAATGTTATGAAAATGTACCCTCATGAGCTCAGTGGAGGTATGAAACAGAGAGTAATGATAGCTATGGCTTTTTCATTAAGACCTGAGCTAGTAGTTGCAGATGAGCCCACAACAGCTCTTGATGTATCTATACAAGCACAAGTACTTGAAATTATGAAGGAAATACAGAAAAAATATGGCACATCAGTAATATTTATCACACATGACTTAGGTGTTATTGCAGAAATAGCTAGAAGGGTTGCTATCATGTATGCAGGAAAGATAATCGAATTTGGAAAAGTCGAGGATGTATTTAAAGAACCTCTGCATCCATATACTAAAGGATTGCTTTCCGCATTACCTAGAGTTGATAGAGACATAAAACCACAAAGTATAAGTGGGACAGTCCCTGATTTAGTAAATCCTCCTACAGGATGTGCATTTCACCCAAGATGCAAATATGTCATGAATATATGCAGAGAGACCATACCAAAATTTATAGAAATTCAACCAGAACATTATGTAGCATGTCACTTATACATGGAGGGAAGCTAAAATGCCTGAATTGCTTAGAGTAGAGGGATTAGCAAAATATTTTCCTATATACAGTGGGATTATCCAGAAAATTGTTGGGTATATCTATGCTGTAGAAGACGCTACGTTCACAGTAAACAAGGGAGAAACGTTAGGACTTGTTGGAGAGACTGGCTGTGGCAAAACAACTGTCGGAAGACTTATAGTAAAATTAATAGAACCTACTAGAGGGAAAATATTCTATGATAATAAAGATGTGACTAAAATACATAAAAAAGAACTTAAAAAATATCGTAGTAAAGTTCAAATGGTATTTCAAGATCCTTATGCATCACTTAATCCTAGAATGATAATCAAAGATATGCTGTTTGAAGTTATGAAATATCATGATATTCCTAAATCAGTAATGTATGATTACGCTGTAAAACTTATGGAACGAGTGGGTTTGAGTGAAGAGCATCTTTATAGGTATCCTCATGAGCTTAGTGGAGGACAACGTCAACGTGTAGTGATAGCAAGAGCTTTAACAGTTAATCCTGAATTTATAGTACTTGATGAACCGACAGCATCACTTGATGTTTCAGTTCAAGCTCAAGTATTAGATCTCCTTAAAGAATTACAAGAAAAACATGGTTATGCATACTTATTTATAACACACAACCTAGCAGTAGTACGTTACATGAGCACAAAAATAGCAGTCATGTATAGGGGAATGATAGTTGAAAAAGCACCCACAAAGGTCTTATTCGAAGATCCTAAACATCCATATACGCAAGCATTACTTTCAAGCGTACCCATACCAGACCCAACAATAAAAAGAAATAGAATAATTTTAAAAGGAGAACCACCAAATCCTACAATCCTAATAAATGGATGCCCATTTGCTCATAGGTGTCCCTATGCAGTTGATAAATGTTTTAAAGAAACCCCTCCATTAATAAAAATTAATAACGATGATGAGACAAGATGTTGGCTTCTAGAGAAAAAATAGATAAAAAGGATGCCATAGCATTTGCTATAGCATTTATTGAAACTAAACTACTTCCTATCATAATATTCTTAATAATACTAATTATAATATCTATAATTCTTCAGATAATAACTGGTAATCAACCATATCAAACTACACCATAAACTAAAGCTAAAATTTTGTTTATATTATTAAAACACTACATAATTTCATTTGGTTATTAACTTTTAATGCTCACGTTTTAATTTTTATACTTTGTCTAAACATGAAACGAACACTGTACAATAAATAATTAAGAACTCTGTACGCAATAAACTACATAGTTCAGAAATCTCCTCACAGGAAATAGAGGAGATAAATCAAAAAATTGTCAAATACCATGGATAGCACAGACTATGAATTATGAAGATTCATGGATAATTAGAATGAATTTAAGCAAGCCAAAAGAAATATCATTATTAAAAGTTTAATTAAAACAAAAAATGTTGCCTGTTTTGAGACACCACTTGATTTCACCTATTTCACAATAGGTATTGAATGCAGTCAAGTGATCATAACTCTTTCTGATATTATTTCTCAATTACCTCTAAATTCAACAATATACATAATTACAGAGAATTCATCGATGATACTAAAGCATATTCTCATGAATAAATTGGTGCCAGACGGTAAATCGATGATAGATATGAAGATCTAATATAAAGGAACAAATATACAAAAAAAGATAATTTTTAGCGTTTACGCAATAGAAATATTATTACTCCTATAACTACTATTATAATAATACTTATGATGTATAAAAATAATGATGAGCTCGGAAATGTTGTTTGAGTTGTAGTTGGAGAGGTTGGAGAAGATGGTTTCCCTACTATTAAGGTTATGGTTGCTGTGTTGCCTGGAAAACTATCTGGCCCTGAGCCAACTAAATGTATTGTCACTGTATACGTTCCTTTAGGAGTGTTAGATGATGACCTTATTGTAAGATGAGCTATTCCTTGATAACCATTATTATAGGGTATTTCTGATGGTGAAAACAATGCATCAGTATTAGGTGGTAATCCTGTCGCACTAAATTTCTCCGTTCCATAGTTTATATTCAACGCTGTTGATATAGAAATCGTAATGTTAGCTGACTCTCCTGGCTCGATAGTTATAGTTTTAGGATTAGGATCTAAATTTACACAAAATGCTTGTGTCGAGATCGGTGATAGTATGAGAATCTGTAGTAAAAGAAGTAAAGTAGGAAGCATAAAACGTGTGAAAGATAAAAGGTGATTATCTGCTTTTTGTTCCATAGTAATTATAAATTTTTGTTAAATTCAATTAAATTTAACCTATGCATGATGTTTTTTATGATAAAATTTAATGCATTATTTTTGCTATATTTTTCATAATTTTACGAGTAATTTTGTATTTGTTTTTTGCTTTCATAGTAAAGATAAGGAAAGTCTTAATCTGAAGGTTTGCTATATAGGGAAAGAGCTGTAGACTGTGATTGTTAGTTAAAGTGATATTGATAAGGTTGTCCAAGCATAAACTGAAGGAACAGTTATGAAGATTAAGGTGTATGGGAATTCTGAAAAAAGAACACAACGACAATATCAAACATTGAGAGAAATACTTATGCGTACAAAATACTTTAAGAGCTCCCAGATAAAAAAACATAGTCTAATGATGTAAAACCCCATAATGAAATTAAGGTTATATAGTTTGTGTATTTTGTTTTTATTATGAAGTATGATGTGGTTATAGTTGGTGGTGGACCTGCTGGTGCCACTGCTGTTAAGTGGATGGCTAAACGCGGTGTTCGTGTTCTTTTAGTAGAGAAAAATAGTGATTTTGCTGTGAAAGCTTGTGCTGAGGGAGTTACTAACCTTGCTTTTGAAGCAATGGGTATTTCACCTTCGGAAAAGATTCGTGCATTTAGAATTAGTGGTGCGTGGCTTTATCCTCCTGAAGCTTCTAATGCCATGTATGTTCCTGTTGAGAAAGTAAACCTTTCAGGTTATGTGGTTGATAAACGTCTCTTATTAAGAGAGTTGGTCTTTGAGGGTATGGAAAACGGTGCTGATGTACTTATGAACGCTTATGTTGTTGATTTTCTAAAAAAAGATGGTAACAAGTTTTCTGGTGTGATTGTTTCTCGTAATGGAGAATATATTAAGATTCATAGCAAGATTGTGATTGTTTGTGATGGTGTTACTGGAATTAGTAGGGTGCTTATAGGTCGTAATGATAGAACTCTTGAACCTGCTTATCAATATACCATGGCGAACGTTTTACTTAACGATAACAATTCTATACATATATTTTTTGGAAGAAAGTATGCGCCTTTGGGTTATTTATGGATTTTTCCGAAGGATATTAATGTTGCAAATGTTGGATTAGGAGCTAGGGGTGTAAATTTGCGAGATTATCTGAACAAATTTATTTTTGAAAATCCTAGTTTATTTAAGGATTCTAGTATCATTAAGGTTAATGCTGGCGTGATTGATTTATCTGGGCAAATTGATGATCCAGTCATGAATGGGTTAATGATCTGTGGCGAAGCAGCCGGTCATGTTGTACCAATTACTGGAGAGGGTATAGGGCCTTCTGCAGTAGCTGGAAAGATTGCAGGAGAGGTTGCTGTTGAGGCTTTAGAAAGTAATGATTTTTCTAAAGGTTTTCTTAAAAAGTATGTGCAACGTTTTCGTTCTCACAGGTATAGTAAAATGATCAATGTGGGTCTCAAGGCTAGGCTTTTATTTGAAAATCTTGACGATAAGGATTTAAATAATGTGTTTAGAATCCTCGAACCTGACGATTTTATAGGTATCTTTAATGGTGATAGAAATAGTTATCTACAAGCTATGGTGAAATTGTTAAAGAGTCCTGCCATGATGTTTAAAATTGCTCAAGTCTCGTATAAGCTCTTAGGTTTTTAAGTTTAGTTTTATGGTTATATACGTGTTGTTAGATAAAATAGTAGGTGTATTGGTTTGCCTCTTGTGGGTGTTGTTGGTAAGCCAAATGTTGGTAAAAGTACTTTTTTCATGGCGCTTACTATGGTTCCAGTTAAGATTGCTCCTTACCCTTTTACTACAATCAATCCGAATAAAGGAATTGCTAATGTTCGTGTGGAATGTGTGTGTCGTGAGTTTAATGTAATTGATAATCCTAGGAATTCTAAGTGTATCAATGGGATTAGATACGTGCCTGTCGAAGTAATTGATGTGGCAGGTCTTGTGCCTGATGCATGGAAAGGTAGGGGTTTAGGTAATAAGTTTCTTGATGATCTAAGACAAGCTGATGCCTTAATACATATTGTTGACGCTTCAGGCGGCACTGATGCAGAAGGTAACATTGTTCCTCCTGGCACTAGAAATCCGTTAGAGGATGTAAAGTTCATCGAACGTGAGTTCACTATGTGGGTGTATCAGAATCTTGAAAGATCATGGGATAGAGATATAAGAAGTGTTGAACACCAAGGCTCAATTGATGTTGTGGAATTCTTTTACCAAAAATTATCAGGTTATTCAATACCGCGTTGGGCTATTGCTAACGTACTTGAGAAAAGTAGTCTTATTAACAAACCATTAAGATTATGGGGTTCTGATGATCGGCTTGAATTTATTCGCGAGGTATTGTTTAAAGGTAAGCCAATGCTTATTGTTGCTAATAAGGCTGACTTGCCCCAGTCTAAAGAATATATTGATGTTATGAAGAAAGAGCTCAGAAATTACATTATTATACCTGCTTCTGCTGAGGCTGAACTTATATTAAGGACTGCCCAGCAAAAAGGGCTTATTGATTATACTCCTGGTTCAAAAGATTTCGTTGTCAAGGATCATCTTAATGAAAAAGTTTCTAAAGCATTAGAATACATCAGGAAGAATGTTCTTGATGTTTATGGTTCTACTGGTGTTCAAGAGGCATTAGAACTAACATACTTTAAGTTGCTTAATTATATTGCCGTTTTTCCTGTTGAAGATGTTAATTCTCTGAGCGACCACGAGGGAAGAATTTTACCAGATGTATTTCTTGTTCCTAGTGACATTACTGCTAGAGAGTTTGCATACAAGATACATAGTGATTTGGGTGAGAGCTTTTTATATGCTATTGATGTTAGGTCAAAACAAAAAGTAGGTGAGAATTATAAACTTAAGCATAGGGATGTTGTAAAAATAGTTGCAACTAAAGGTAGATAATCAACTAGTAGATTGCTATTGTGAAGTTATTTTGACGGATTCTTGTATGGCTACGTGGGTAGAGAATACTTCTTCTTTTCGGATTAATTTACTTTTTCGTATTTCAACTTTTTTACATGGATAGATTTTCTTTGCTCTCTCAGTCATTAATGATGCTAGCTTTCCTAATAACATTTCTCTGACTAGTTCATCCAATGTAAGTTGTGGTACGTGCTCAATTAATGCTTGTAACATGGCTTTACGTATTTGACGTTCTTTGGAGGTTGACACTCTTCTTATTGTGACTGCCATTACAAAAATTCTAACAATCCAGTTATCTTTAGTTTTCATATCTGTTATTAAGTCTACTCTTGAACTTCCTCGTCTCACGAGACTTCTGATATAATCTCTTGTTGTGTCATGCATAATGAACATTGTATAGGCTTTGTTGTTCTCAACTTTCGTGATTTTTAGTTTTAATTTGATGAATTGATGTTCGATTTCCTTCGTTATTTCGTAGAGGCTGACTTCCACCGTTCTACCTACTATTTTTTCGATATCTCTTGTGGCTATTTCAGCTATCTCACTTTTACCGAATGTCTCTGGAGCATACACAGGAACCCACATTATTGGGGCTTTTTTAACTGTCCTTACAGGCATCTTTGCACCACTCAACACACTAATAAAATATCTCTACATAAATGTTTTGTTTTTATTTATGAAATTGTGTTCATATCTTTTTACCTTATTAATTAAAAGAGTTTACTAGGTCGGATGTTTTAATTGTGAGAGATATCGTCTCTATTAGCTCATCTATTGTTGAGAATAGTCTGAGTACATTATCACCATTGTATTCAATATAGATAAATAATTTTTTACTAGTTGATTTGCTTTCTAATTTTAGGTCATGTGGTAATGGTTTATTATCAGGATATAATGCGCATTCTATAGTTTTTGCTAAAGGTTGTAGAAAATTGAAAGTTACTTTTGCTTTAATCTGTATCATGATAACCACCTATCTGTTTATCTATTATTTCATCGAATTCTTCTATGAATTCTTTTTCTGAATTTTCGGGTATTTGCGCTCCTCCGGCAGCATCATGTCCTCCGCCAATTCCGCCTACTTTTTCAGCTACTTTGCTGATTGCTTTGCCAACATTTATACCTTTTTCAATTAATTCTCTCGGTGCTCTGGCTGAAATTTTTAAATAACCAGGTTTTGTACGAGATTTAGTTATGCCTACTGTAACCATTGATCCACCAAGTATTCTACTGTTCAGAGCAATTGTTGTTATTACGCCCATCATTCTATCACCAACATCTTCTAATTTGAAAGCATTTATCCATTTACCTTTAGTTATGATGTCAGCATTATTTTGTAATATTTCAAGTTTTTTAGCAATTATTTGTCTATGCTTTCCTATGATATCTACTACGTTTTGTTGTTCAATTTTACCTAATATGAATGCTTCTATCGGATACCACTCCATATCAAGCCTGCCACATGCGTTTAAAAAAGCTGAAAGTTCTCTTATGCTTGGTATTATATTATCTTTTACGTATATATAATCATGTCCATAGAGATTTTCTGCTTGCTCTGCAGTCCCGCCATATCCTAAGATGTGTAAAACTAGTCTTGATGCCAGCAGTTTTAATTCATTTTCATTTAATTCTGCCAAAGTTCTTAAACGTCCTGAAATCTCTGGGTTTATACCAATGTTTTTTAGGAATTCATATGATGCCTGCTCATCTCCACTTAACCCTGCTAAATAAGGCTCTGTTGTGTTAGCGATTGCTCTTACTATTGGTGTAGTTGTGGGTGATCCAGAAAGTAAAAGCCGTACTCTTACAGAGATGTAACCAGACTCCACACCTTCATTAACGATTTTTGAATTAATTGATACAAAACTTTTCTTAGGTCCTTGATCTTGTTGATCGCCTATAGCACCTGCTAACGCAAATCTTACAAGATCTATATTTTTTTCATCCAGATGTTTAGCTAATAAGTAGCTAAGTCCTGCTGAACTAACATCAACACTGCCATTAAATCCGTATTCATGTGGATTAATCTCTAATACCCATGAAGGAAGATCTTTTTCTGGTATTTCATGATGATCTATTATTATAACTTTTTTGTTCGTTTTTTCATTAGAAAATTTCCTGGAAATTGCGCTACCAAAATCTGCTAAGATCGCTGTATCTGCACTATTGGATAGTATATTATTCATTATGTCAATGTCAAGCTGATCAACAATTCTTAATTGGAATGGAATTCTCATGCGATAGACTGTCGAGGCTAAAATTATTGCTGATGACAATCCATCGGCATCAAAATGTGATACAATAAAAACATTATTTGATTTCTTTAATAGATCTACAGCTTGATTTATAATGCTAAGTAAATTTTCATAGCTCATAGCGACAATCACTTAATCTCTAGAATGGGATTTAAAACTTTCTATTCATGAGAATGATGTTAATTATACATTAAAATGTTTATCGTGGTAATGTGATGCCATGTTCCCATGTTTGTGGTAAAATGCCTTCTCTTTTATAGTATTTGGTTAGCCGATTAATTTTTGAGATAATACTCTCAAGTCCTCTGAGAGATTTACTATCTTTGGGATGTTCTTGCAAATGTCTTAGAACTCTCTCTGCACGTTTAATGAGGTTTACTAAATCTTCAGGGATTTGTGGAGCTAGATTCTCCTCTTTAAGAATTTGTGTTATGGATTTCCCTGTGATTAATGAAGCCAGAGGTATACCGTACTGGTCACGTAGGATTATTCCAATCATTGATGGTGGATGTCCTTTTCTAGCTAGATTAATTATTAGTGAACGGACCTCTTCAGCTCTATATTTTCTAATTAAATTTTCGTTAGGTGAGATAGGTCGTGTACTATGTGATTTACCTTTTTCGCGGTTCTTATTCAAGGCTTACACCTTACATGATTTTATACGAGTAGTAATATATATTTTTCACTAGTCTAACTAATGTGGCAACAATAATATTTGTTACTGGGAATAAAAATAAAGTACGTGAGGTGGAGACTTTTTTAAAAACGTTTGGTATCGATATAACTGATGTTAATCTTGATATAGATGAAGTCCAAGCAGATGACATAGAATATATTGCGCGACGTGCAGCTGAAGATTCCTATAGATTTTTAAAAAAAGCTCTCATAGTAGAAGATTCTGGATTATACATTAACGCATTAAATGGTTTTCCTGGACCATATTCTTCATATGTTTATAGAACTTTAGGAGTAAATGGCATACTTAAACTCATGAGTAATGTAGAAAAGAGAGACGCTATCTTTAAAGCTGCTATAGCTTACGCTGATGAAAAAATAGTTAAGGTATTTGTTGGAGAAATAAGGGGTAAGATAAGTTTTGAACCAAGAGGGAGGGGATGGGGGTTTGATCCGATTTTTATACCTGATGGATCATCGAAAACATTTGGAGAAATGGATGTAAATGAAAAAAATATCTTTTCCCATAGGGGTAAGGCATTATTAGAATTTGCTAAATGGTTTACTGCAATTCATTCTTAAGTTTTCTTTCATGAATATATCGTCCTCTTAATTTTATCTCTCTCATTTTTTCTTTAATAAGTTTAGTTTTTTCACTACCTACAACATCAGAGTATCCTTTTAGAACTTCATTAAGGAATAGTGTTGCTATTTTGTGGTGATTACTATCAAGTATACGGTTGAGAAGGTGTAAATCTAATCCATGATCCTCCAATCTATTTGTTTTTTCTGCAAGCCCAAAGTCTATAAGATACAGCCTGTCGTTCCGTACTATGACGTTTGACGTGGTCAAATCACCGTGCATAATATTATTTCTATGAAGCTTACCTATTATAGTACCTAGTACATAAGCCCATTTAATTCCCTCGCTAGGATTAATCTCAAGTATACTTTTTAGCGTTGACCCCTCTATATATTCCATTACTATTGTCATTTCGTCTAAGTCAATATCATATATGATTGGAACGTTAATACCTATCTCCAATGCCTCCGCCATAATTTTTGCCTCAGATATTGTCCTATGTTCCCTTATTATTTTATCTAACATTGTGTGTCTATATGGTTTAGAGATTCTTACTTTAAATATTGCTGGAAGATCTAGCCATACACCAAGCCAAATTTCTGATTCTGCGCCTCGTTTTATTAATTGTTTTTTTGTTGTTTCTAATGTTATTTCATCCATGGTATGTCAACCTCGTCGATTCTCCAACGAGACTTTACACTACTTTCTTCAACCGGGATTGTTATGCCATTCTGGTACATTAACACCCCGGTCCACGCTATCATAGCGCCATTATCACCGGCATATTCATCGGGAACTACATGAAAGCTTGCATTATGCAATGATGCAACAACACTGAGCATTTTCTGAAGCTTATTACTTCTTGCCACACCACCAGTAAGAATTACTGCCTCTTTTCCTAAAAACGCTAATGCTCTTTCAACAACTTCACATAACATGCTGTACGAATACTCTACTACGCTGAGGCATACATCCTCTATTCTAGCACCATTTTTTATTGCTCTAAGTGCAGATGTATATAGTCCTGAAAATGATAGATCTTGACCTTTCACTGTGTATGGTAGGTTAAGTATTTGTTTACCAGATTCTGCATTTTTTTCTATGCTTACAAGGCCCGGAAATGGGAACCCTAGTTTTTCTCCTAATGAATCAAGGAAATTGCCTAAAGCAACATCCAATGTTTCTCCAAATACTCTATACCTACCATCCATGTAGGCCATGATACTCGTATGTCCTCCAGAAACAAATACAACTAAGGGATCTTTCACATTAGCAGTTAATTTCGCTATCTCTATATGTGCCACGCCATGATTCACTGGTACTAAAGGAACATTGAGAAGGAGAGCTAGTGTTCTTGCAGTTGTGGCTCCAATTCTCAAACACGGCCCTAATCCTGGGCCTAATGCTACTGCTATCGCACTTATCTCATCCAGTTTAACATTAGATTGTGTTAAAGCTTGTTTTAATACTGAATTTGCAACTAACGCATGATGTTTAGCGCATTCTCTAGGATGAATACCCCCTTTCTGAGGTTTATAGATATCTTTTGCATTAGCTAATATACGTCCATCCGATGAGGCTATACCAACACCAAAAGTATGCGCTGTACTTTCTATACCCAATACCAACTTGGACATAGTTCCGTCCTAAATTACTTTAAACCAAAATATAACAATATTTTATTCTCATTGTTTATGTAAGGAGAGGAAATTTTTGGTGCTTATTTGTATCCGAAAGTCTCATTCTTAAGATATGAAGAGGTTAAGGGTTGGACAGCAGTTCCCAAATAGATAGATTTTTATAGATGTTTAGTGTATTAAAGAATGCATGAACGTGCCCGATATGTGGTGGTAAATTGGCACCGAATGGGCACGTCTAAACATGCTCAGGATGAGGGGAGCCCCGCTGCCCCAGAAAGCCCCCAATGAGGTTGAGGGGGAAGGGACGAAAGTCCATGAATCCCACAACGGGAGTTCTTGCTATTTATATAAGTTTTCTAAACTTTTTTTATTTACTTTTCAGAAAAATCGTATAGTGACAAGCTCCGCAGGTCCATCTTGGTATTGGTTCTTTATGAAAAGCCATGTAGGAACCACATCTAGGACATTTCTGATTTTTTGGTTTTATTTTACCTGTTGAATAATCATACTCATAAAGTTTATGAACATTTGCCATTTGATTTACCTCGATAGTCTTGATTATATTCTATTATTTAACTTTTTTGTTCTTTTTTAGCTTCAGATTTTCCAGTTTTCATTGCTTCCAATGCTTTTTTACGTTCAGATCTTGGTAAGTTTCTTAATTTAATGTATTCTGGTTCAATGATTTTCTCTGGTGAATTGTAGACATGAATTTTACAAAAAGTTACATTAGTTCCGTAATAAGTTCTTAGCCTTTTTACGATTACATTATCTACAGGCGCTCCCATTTTTGATGCAAAGAATGATCTGACATTATGACGAGACGGTGTTGCAGATTTTATATGTATTAATTTGATCATATACTCTTTTCGTTCTAGTAATGGATTTTCTACGGATTTTATTATTTCAAATTGTATTTCTTCACCCATTTTTACTCACTCGCTCCAATATTTTTTTAATAAACATCTTTTTAGATTTTTCGCTTTTCACCAATATTAATCCTACATCAGGTAACCCATAGAATATTACTGTGTTGTCTTCGGAATAAAGTGTTACTGGGAGTACAAGCAAATCCTCTTCACCATCAACAACTATAGCACATCTGTTCTCATTGATGCATTCTTTAATAACTGTTAACACTTCTTTACTTATTGTTCCTGGAGGATTTTTTACATTCCTAATTATTTTAGCCCAATTATAAACCCATCTATCATCTATACTATTTCGTTTCTCGCGTTTATCAATAACTATAACGTTTGGGCTAAAACCTTCGCTGATGAAATTATATGATACTCTATCACCAACTAAAATTACTTTACTCGAACCAAGTTCTGACAGATATTTTATTGCAAGTTTTGTTGATTCAGGATGCGGATATGGTAATAAGAGACCAAGAGGGTATTTTAAAAAAATTCTCAAATTCCGTTTTTCGGATAATTTAGGTATACCTACATATCCTCTAGGTAATTCAGTTAGTTTAACCAACTAAACTACACCTTTTACTTTTATTGCATATTTACCAGGTTTTTTTAGGTTTAACATTTGTGCCAGTGCCGATTGCTCTGGTTTGTACAATATTATTACGCCACTCCAGTTCTTTGTGAAAGTATTATTTCCGCAATTTGGACAAATAATTTCTTTATCCTCAACTAAGTATTTACATTTTATACATGCTTTCATTCCAAGTGTAATTCTTCGTTCTTCAGCCAACAGTTTTCATCTCCTTTTTCATACCTTTTGATCGTTCAATGTCTTCCTTTATCCAGTCTATTTTTCCAAGGAATGGTTGTCTCATGGTTAATCCTACTCTAACCGACGATCCGGACACACTAACTGAAACTATTCTAGCTCTTACTCTGTCACCTTTACCTATTGTGCGTTTAGTTTTTTCTCCAATGCAAAGCGCTCGACGAACGTCCACATTTGCTCTATCGTCCATAACTTGCGAGATGTGAATTAATCCCTCAAGGGGGCCAGATCTTACGATTAATCCAAAACTTTTCACATCAATAATTTCTCCTTCTATAACTTCTTTATCGTGAGGCATATAAGTGAGTGCACTAAATTTAGCGATGTGGTATGATGCGCCATCTCCCTGTAAAATTTTACCAAATCTAGAAACCTTCACATCAAATATAGAAAGAACATAGCCAAGATCTTTTATAAATCTACCTTCATACTCACTCCTTAAAATTTTCTTTGCAGTATCCTCTAATGTTTCACCAAGCTTATCTGCTGGTATTCTCACAATACCTTTTATTTTACAGAGCATATACATGAACGCCACACCTACCAATTAACAATCATTTGAGCATTATTAAATACCCATATATATTTGTTTATTTATACTTTTGCAGTTTTCAAAGTCCGAAATAATCCACATTACCATCATATCGTAAATAAATATGAGGTATTCCTAGTTTTCTAAGACGTGATCTCAAATGCACATCATTTGTTGCAACAATTAATTTTTTCTCAAAGGCTATTCTTATTATAAAACTGTCCACATCTTCATTGGGCATTAGCTTATCTGATAACTTTTCATATCTATTAGCCATTTCAAGAGCTAACAATGCTAAACGACCACGTTTGCCTCCTCTAGACATTATAGATCTCAGTTCATCTAAAACAACGTGAGGAACTACAGGTTTAAAAACGTGATCAGATTTTTTCTCAACTATTGCTAGAAGATCTTTACCTTTTTCAACACAAGCTAAAATGAAGCTTGTATCCATTAAAATAAGCATATTTTTGGCTCTCAATCCTTTAGCACTCCATAACCAATTAGTCTCCATCTGTTAGCAATTTTTCTGTTTAACGCAACTTTACTATTTTTGTATGCTACAACCGGCGCTCCTAACTTGAACACTAATTCATCGCTAGTCATGGAGGTTATGACACCTAGGACTCTGCTCGCACCTATGTTTAACACAAGTTCCTCTTTAATTTTTAGAGGTTCTACCTTTACTTGTTCCTTCATACCTATCACATAATCAAATAATTTATACTCAACAGTTATATTCATTACAGGTCTGGGCAGTTGCCCAGGCCTCCCTACTACATTACCAATCATTCCATCATTCTTTGTTAATGAAGGATCAAGCTCTGTTGAAACACCGATTAAACCACCAGGACGAGCAACATCCAATTCAATATCACCACTTCTCAAACCTGTGACTTTAGTTATGATAGGAAGAAACGTTATTTTATCACCTTTTCTAATTTTAGCTCCAGGCAAGATTTCAATTTCATCACCTACTTTCAATGTACCTTGTAGGATTGTACCTCCCAAAACGCCACCGTGTAAATTCTCAACTGGTGTTCCAGGTTTATTTATATCGAATGAACGAATTACATGCATAGTCAAAGATTTACTTTCATCCCTTGCTGGGTTCGGCATATATTTTTGTATAGCTTCAATTAATAAATCTAGGTTTGCTTTATGAAGAGCTGAAATAGGTATGATAAGAGCGTTTTCAGCAAAAGTTCCTTTTAAAAAATCCTTAATCTCTTTATAACTTTCCACAGCTCTTTCTTTTGACACAACTTCTACTTTGTTTTGAACTACTATGAGATTTCTTACATCCATAATTTCTAATGCTTTAAAATGTTCCCTAGTCTGAGGTTGAGGGCATGGTAGGGTAGCATCGACAACAAGGATGGCTGAATCCATCACAGCAGCCCCAGAAAGCATGGTAGCCATTAACATTTCATGCCCAGGGCTATCCACAAAAGAAATAAATCTTACCGGTTCTAAGGTTGATCCACACCTTTTACATTTTCCATCTGGTGACAAAGCTAAAGTAGTCCATTTATAAGGTTCAGGACAAACAGGGCACCTCATTATTAATGTATTTGCATACCCGAGCTTAATGGTAATTCCTTTTCGTAATTCTTCTGAATGCCTCGCAGTCCATACACCGCTTAAGCTTAATACTAATGTAGTTTTTCCACTATCCACGTGTCCAGCTGTACCAATGTTGATTAGAGGTTGTTTAAGTTCAGGTCGTTCCTCTTGCACAGTGACCTTATCTGCGATTTGATTCACCTCAGTTTATTCATAAACTATCATAGTGTTAATTTGTACTATGTCCTCGGTTATAGTATTTCCGCGAATCATAACGCGTCTACGCTCTCCTTTCTTTTTTGGCCTATAACCTGGAGGTCCCGCTAACAAGACTTTACGTTTAGCACCACCCGGCAGATCCGCTCTCATAGGAAAACCAGAATTATCAGACCCTCCTGTGATTTTTATTTTTTTATCTGGCATTCCAAACAATGTTCCACTTATTACATCCCCTATTTTTAAACCTATTAACGATTGTGCATCCTTTCCTGAAACTGTTACTTGCTGCGATTTACCAGTTTTCGGATCACTAATCACCACTTTAAATTCAGGCATGTTTATCCTATTCTCATATAATACACTTCCCAAAAAAGTTTTCCTTTAAAATTCATTCCTGACATCTTTTAATTTAACACTATTTTAGAGTTACTGTTCCTCTTATCACTAACAAATCTTCTATTTAGTAACACTTGCTAAAGAATGCTCTCAAAGACTTCAGAAAATACTTCTTCAGGAGGCAGGGAAAAGGTTAATCTATTTAACAAAATTCATCATAATGAATGAAATTAAATCTTTGTCTCAAAATACAGTTTCGTTAGTTTTTCGAGTAATATAATCTCATCTTGTGATAGTTCTGATCTGTACTTGGTGAGTATCATTTTTAAGTGTGTTTCAGGAATTTTTACATAAAGTATTTCATTTTCTTTCACATTTCTTCCAATATAAATATCGCCCTTTACTGATATAGCTACACTTTGGCCTTTTATTGCCTCTTGCAATGGCTTGCCCATCTCTTGTATCTGTAGAATTGTGCCTACCAGTTGTCCATTCTCTTTCATAAGGGGATATCCTGATCTAATTCTGCCTGATAGTATTTCTACACCAAATATGGCGGGGTCATTCTTACGAAAAACGTAACCAGGTAAAACTTTAATAGCTCCAGGCAATATCAATGTTGATAGCTCTTTTTGTCTCTCTTCAAGCTTAAGTTTCTCAACCCATTCCCGATATTCTTCCACAATTCTATAGATTATATTGTTGTAAAAGATTGGAATCCCCTTACTTGAGGCTTCATCTTTAGCATCTGGCAAAACTTTCGCGTTAAACGCAAACACACAACCATAATATCTATTATGTTCTTTTGAAATAAATGCTTCTATAATGTCTCTACGAGATACTGGACCTACATCGGCCAACCTTACTGGAATATTCATCGACTTTACATAACTAGTAAAAGCTTCAAGTGTGCCCAATGCATCAGCCTTAATAATAACACCAATTCTATCAGTAGATATTCGTATAGAGCGTATTTCATTCATTACATCATTAGAAATTTTCTCAATATTCTCAGGCTTGTCAACTACTATAAAAGGTGCACCAGCTACTGCACTTTCAATATCTGGGGCGACAACCTTCACACCAGCTGCTGCGATAACCTCATTAACATTCTTGAACTTATCTTCAGGAGACATCATCTCATCAAGCGGTTTAGGCATTAAAATAGCTCTCACATGAGAAATTATAGGTTTTTCAAGTGAACCTACTACTATGAGATCTCCACGACGTAATATACCATCAAAAATAATCACATCAAGAGTAGGGCCTAATCCTACTTCCTCCTTAACCTCTAAAACTACACCTCTAGCAGGGCCTTCAGTATAACTAAGACGTAATGAGATATAAGCTTGAGCCATGCCACTCACAGCAGCCAAAAGCTCAGCAATACCTTCACCAGTCACAGCGCTAGTAGGTATAATTGCAACAGTTTTAGCAAAATTCTTTACCCTATCAAATCGATCAGCTAAGATACCAAGCTTAGACAATTCACCCATAAGTGTATAAATTCTATTCTCAAGATTTTCATAAACAGTATTTTCTTGCCTAGAGATAGATTCCAAAAACGAAAATGTATTCATCGGCTTCCAACCTGGGATCCTATCAATCTTATTGAATGCAATAACAAACATAGTATTCCTAGCTTTTAGTATTTCAAGGCTTTCTAACGTTTGCTTCTCAATACCCTTTAGTGCATCAATAACCAGAATAGCCATATCAGCAACAGAACCACCTCTCACGCGCAAATTCGAGAATGCCTCATGACCTGGAGTATCAATAACTAAAATTCCGGGAACCCTGATATTAATATTAAACCGCGTTTTCAAAGACTCACAGATCTTTTCAATCGTTGACTTTGGTAGAAATGATGCGCCAATATGTTGAGTTATACCTCCAGCTTCCCTCATTTGAACAGCAGTACCTCTAATCTTATCTAACAACAATGTTTTTCCAACATCAACGTGACCTAAAACAACTAATATTGGCTGTCTTAATGGCATAACTATATTCTAAAAATAAAATACCCTAATAAGTTTATTGACAAAATAGATCAACCAGACTCTTTAGACAGGATATCTACAAAGAAGCCGACAAGAAATCACTATAAACGGTTCTTAGGACTTTACAGAGTTTTGAGTTATGCCAGAGCAGAACCTATTAAACTCGCTTGAGAGTGTCTCCGAAATCATAAACATATACATAAGTATATTGGTAATTCACACCAAAACTAAAATCTTAGAGCTTTCTCATCGAATATTCATGTAGGTTTGACTGATTAAGTACTAGCTTTATTAAGGTTCTAAAATTTTTATTGCGACACATTTTTATAGCAGTTAAAACGTTAGAATATGAACAAGCTATGAACATAGGTGAGCGATGTGTCCGCAAAAAAACCATTTTATGTAAAATTTGAAGTACCTTCGGAAATAGCCGAGAAGGCATATGAATTAGTAAGAAAAGTAAAAGACTCAGGGAAATTAAGGCGAGGTACAAATGAAACAACCAAAGCTGTAGAAAGAGGAGTTGCAAAAATGGTTATAATAGCTGAAGACGTAGATCCTCCAGAGATTGTAGCACCATTACCTTTACTCTGTGATGAGAGAAATATTCCATACCTGTATGTGCCATCGAAGAAAACATTAGGTGAAGCAGCAGGAATAGAAGTGCCAGCAGCATCGATAGCAATTATAGAAATTGGAGAAGCAAAGTCACTCTATGATGAATTGGTCGCGGTATATTCCGAGCTTAAAGCAAAAGTAAAGAAATGAAACAATATAATTTTATAAACAACTAACGAATTTTTTAGTTAGGTGGTGAAATTGAGTGAAAAAAGTCAAACTCAACAAATAACGGATACAACCCCAGCTGAAGTAATACAAATTATAGGAAGAACTGGTGTGACTGGTGAAATAACACAGGTACGAGTAAAAATACTTGAAGGAAAGGATAAAGGAAGAGTAATAACCAGAAATGTAAAGGGACCAGTTAAAATAGGCGACATTCTTATGCTAAGAGAGACCGAAAGAGAAGCTAGAAAACTTACAGTGAGGTAAAAATCATGGTCTACAAATGCTCATTCTGTGGTAAAAACATTATACAAGGAACTGGAACAATATTTGTAAAAACAGATGGAACAATACTGAGATTCTGTTCAAGCAAATGTAGAAAAAATTACTTCATGGGCAGAGATCCACGAAAATATAAATGGACACTACGCTACGTAAAACATGTACAGCAAGCTAAAATAACAGAAACCTCATAACCTACTACACAAGCAAAAACTCAATAGATTAAACCTTTGCTTCTTATTTAGTGAAGATTTATTATAATATTAGTTAAGGTTAAACTTACTATCAATAGTAGAAGGGTTTTAAGTTACGTAGGAATACGCATCTGATCATGATAATGGACTGAAAACATGGAATTTCACGTTTAGAGACGTGTGGGTTGTCTAGTGGATAAGCTCTGTTTTATGGTAAAAATTAATCATGCGAATAATAAAAGACTATTTCTTTTTCGGTTATTGTATCAAGTCTTGCAAACCCGAACCTGTAGAATTGTACTGGAATGTTTGGTGTGAGTTTAGAGATACTTTGTTCACCAACACCGTAAACTATTTGACCTGGCATGACAACTTTTATTTTTACGTTATTGTCTGTTGGAACCCATTGAATGATTGTTAGCCCTTTGTTTTTTGCGTATTCTAGATTGTTTCCAATGTTTTTTGCGATGATTTCTTTTTCTTTTATTGAGACTATTTTGATGTTAGTGAGACTCATTAACCTTAATTCAAGTCCTGGGGAGAGTTTTATTATGTTATTTTCATACATGTCTGTATAGTCTATGTATACTGTTGTAGCATTATTTGTTGTTGTAATTTTTAATGTTCGAAAACCTCTTTCTGGATGATTGGGATGGAATGGTAGGTGCGCTTCTAGTGAATTTATGTTTGTTATGGTTAGTTTGGGTGGTTCGTTCCATGGTCCGTTTCTGACGAACATGTAACGATTTGCTATTGTTTCTAAGCGTTTTCTGTTGAGTGCCGCTAGATTTATCCATGATATTGTTGCCTCAATTGGTTTTGTGCTTATATCTATGATTATTTCCCTGATAGTTTCTGGTAATATGCCCCTTCTTCTCAATGCCATTAATGTGCCTAATCGTGGATCATCCCATCCATAATATTCACCTTTTGAAATACCTGTTCTTATTTTAGATTTTGAAAGTACCACTCCCTCCAATTTCATTCTACCAAAGCTTATTACTTCTGGCATTGGCCAGTTCATATGTTTGTATAAATAGCTTTGTTTTACTGTGTTAGTTAGATGTTCTTTGGCTCTCAGTACGTGTGTTATTCCCATTAAATGATCGTCAACTCCTGCTGCAAAATTATATGTTGGCCATACGAAATATTTTCTACCTATTCTAGGGTGTGGATATTTTTTTATGTTAACAATTCTAAATGCAACCCAGTCTCGCACGCTAGGATCTGGATGAGCTAAGTCTGTCTTTACTCTAAGAACTGCTTTACCTTCAGCAAATGATCCATTAATCATTTTTTCCCAGAGTTCTAGATTAATTTGTACATCTTGATCTCTATGTGGACATGGTTTGCCCACATCTCTGAATTTTTTAAATGTGTCTTGACTGCATGTGCAGATGTATGCTCCTCCTTTTTCTATTAATTCTTTTGCAAGCCTAAGATAGATGTCCATTCTATCTGATTGTATATATTCTTCATCCCATTTAGCACTTAACCACTCAACGTCTCTTCTAATATAATCGTATTCCTTTTTCTCAGTCGACTTGTTGATGAAGAGTATTGGTCTTTTTAATTTAGGATCAGTATCTTCAAATCTTAAGATAAATTTACCTTTGTACATTCTAGCATATTCGTGTGATAGGATTATTGGCCTTGCGCTTCCTAAATGGAGTGGTCCATCTGGATTCGGAGCAAACCTAGTAACAATGAGTTTGTATTTGTCAGCATTTGGTAGGGGAGGTAATTGTTTTTCTTTTCTTTCTATCTTTTGTTCACTTAACGCTTCAGGCCATATTTGTGATAATTTGTCTTTTTGTTCATTGACTGACATTGAATTCACTTGTTCAACTATTTTTTTGACTAGATCTACTAGGGATTTTATATTTTGTCTGAGTTCCGGATGTTCTGATAAAATTTTTGAAATTACAGCATCTACCTTGGCTTTACCTCCAAATTTTACAGCATTAAGTAACGCATGTTTTAAAGCAATTTCTTTAATTTTCTCATCGAAACTCATAATTCTCACTTAATAGTTTCGTGCCAGTATGAATTCTATAAGTTCATCAAGAAGTTCCTTCTGATCTTTATTTGGTAATACAGTTAGATTCTTTCTTGCGTTTTCTCCATATTGTTTAGCCAATTTATATGAATAATCTATTATTCCTGTATTAAGCAATATATCTTGTATTTCTTTCACATCCTCTTGCGTTATTAGTTTGTTACCCAAGTTCTTTTTCAACAATTCTTTTATTTTGGTATCTCCGTGTTTTAGCGCATAAATGATAGGTAGCGTTTTTTTGCCTTCCCTTATATCATTACCTACAGGTTTTCCTGTGACTTTCTCGTCGCCAATGATACCTAGTATATCATCTATAATTTGGAATGCTACTCCTAGGTTTCTTCCAAAACGTCTCATTGTTATTCTTTTTTCACCTTTAACACCTGCGATAACGGCGCCCATTTCAGAGGAACATTCAAAAAGTGCACCAGTTTTAAGATAAATCATTTTTAAGTATGAATCTACATTTACATACTTTTCATTAGAAAATAAAATATCATAACTCTGTCCTATAGCTAGACGTTGTGTTGCTAATGCGAGTAAGTTGTTTGCAATTTGAATTCTATTGGAATGAATACTAAATCTTTCAAGTTCATTAAGTGTTGTGAAAGCCATAGCAAAAAGCATGTCACCAGCAATTATTGCCATTGAAGTACCCCAGACCGTGTGTACAGTCTTTAACCCTCTACGCACTTCATCTTGATCTATTATATCATCGTGTATAAGACTAAAATTATGTATATACTCAACAGCTAAAGCAGCTGGTATTAATGTGTCGGTTTTCATACCAAATCCTCTTCCAACAGTAATTACTATAAAAGGTCTCAATCTCTTACCGCCACCTTTAATCAAATGTGCACATGAATCTCTTAACTCGGGTGGCTGTATCTTATCGATGCGTAATAAAGCTTCTTTAGTGATTAAGTCCGCGTAAAATTTTAATTCTTCATTCAATTTGCTCATTTAGATCACTTCTCGATGACCAACGCATAGTATTAATACCTCTAGACTCTAACCATGTTTTTAACCAATCTCTTATTATTAAAGGTTTTCGTTGAAGTTGCAGTATGTTTTTAGCCTCTACAAGAAACATTGTTGTCCTCAATTCAAGTATATATTTATTAATCAAATCAGCGGCATTCTCAATCCCACCCTGTATTAACTCTTTTAATATCGGTCGCGCAATAGCGACCAATGAAGCGCCTAAAGAGAGAGCTTTAGCTACTTCTATACCATTTTTTATTCCCCCACCAGCTATAACTGGTAAATCCACATGAGATAGAACTTCACATAATGATGCAGCAGTAGGTATTCCCCAATCCCAAAATAATTTTGCAAGTTCCATTTTTTGTTTGTCATTTGCCGTTTCTGCTCTATAATATTCTACGGCAGCCCAACTTGTACCGCCGGCCCCATCAATTTCTATACCACTTACTCCAACCTTTTTAAGTAGTACTGCATCTTCATAACTGAAACCAAACCCTATTTCTTTTGCTATAATAGGTATACCAACATCTTTCGAAACATCAGACAACGTGTTAAACCACTCACTAAAGTCCGGAGTACCTTCAATTTGAACGGCCTCTTGCACGGGGTTAAAATGTATTGCTATTGCATCAGCTTTAATCATTTCAATAGCTTTTCTAATGCCACTCATACCATATTCTTTAAGCTGTGCTGCTCCTAAATTCCCCATTACAAATATGTCAGGAGCTTCTTCACGAACTACTGAGAACGTATAAGCTAATTCAGGATGATTAAGCGCAGCTCTCTGGCTGCCTACACACATTCCGATACCTAGTTTTTGAGCTATGCGTGCCAAACCTCGATTAATCCTTTCCGCATCCTCATAACCTCCAGTCATACAACCGATGAGTAATGGTGCTTTAAAATGCTTTTCTAGAAATGTCGTCGATATATCTATCTCATCTATTTTTAATCTAGTGGCTCCACGATGCACAAACTCTATGCATTCAAATCCCGTTGTTTTTGTCTTAAAACTTACATCCTTATTAACTACAATATCTACATGCTCGCCTTTTCTCTTTCTTATACTCAAGTCTTTAACCCCCTGAGTAATGTACCTATCTCAATCGTTCCTTTTAAAGTCTTTTGAAGTAAACCATGCCTATTCCCATTTATGAATACTACATCAGTCCCCATGCGTGCTATTTCAATTGCTGATTCTAGTTTACCTTTTATACCACCAGTAACATCTTTTTCAGAATTACCACTACTTTTAGCTATCTCTATAGCATCATTAATGGTTAGTTCTTTTATAAGTCTAGCGTTTTTATCTATCTTAGGATCAGATGTATAGATGCCATCCACATCCAAACAAAAAATTACACTCTTAGGTTTAAAATACTTCGCCAATTCTATAATCATTTTATCACCAGATAATATGGAAAATCCATTAGATTTATCGAGCACAACATCACCGTAAAGTACTGGTGTGAAACCTATGTTTAATGAAAGATTAATAGTTTCAAAAAAATATAACCAAACTTTTTTGGTATCAGTAACTATTATTGAAAATGGTGAGATTGATGCTGCAGGTATTCCATGATTTATTAAGGAATTTACTACATATAAATTGAGTTCTTTCATAGCAGACTCTGTTAAACTTGCCCCTATTAAAGTCGATCCTCCTAATCCTGAACTCACTTTATATTTTTTGGCTAATGGATGCCCAAAACTTCCCCCACCATGCACTATAATAGTTCTGACCTGCAATTCTGCAATTTCCCGACTGAGCCTATTTAATGTATCTTTTTTTATAAACTTTTCTTTTGATTTATCAGTTATCACACTACCTCCTAATTTTATTACAATGAGATCACTTTTTGTCTCGCTCATAGTAAATTAAAACACTTTCTAACTTATAAATCATAATGTTTTTCACATAAGCTTAAACACTTATAAGATCTCTCTTACAGAAAAATCATTGTTTTGAAACCTAAAATGAGAAAAAACTTAGACCGTACATTTTCGCTATTAAAGATTTCTATAGCTATCTATTTCAGGCACATCTGCTGGCTCGGGGGCTCACTCATCCCCCATCTCACACCTCTCATTAAAGTATGGCTATGTTCTTAACACCATTTAGATGTCGCTCCATCCACATCGGGAATATCCCAGAGCCAAAGCACTAGGTTTTCTAGACATCCATCTTTAAAACTTGAACAATAATTTTTTATACTCTTTTGATATGATTATTTTGGTCAATGATGTGTTTGCCGAGTGATGATTTAATGATTTGAAAAGATTTTCTGAGACCATCATATAAATGAGAATATTTAAGTTGATTTTTTAGTTATTACGGGTTGACTCTCTGCTTCTATGTATATATGCTTTACGAATGGGTATGATTGTTTTATTTTTTGTTCTATTTCATCAATTATATATTCTATTTCATCTGTTGTTAATTTGTCTTTGAAATTAATATCAATGCCAAGTATTACATGATTAATTCCAAAATAAACACTTTTTATATCAATTATCTGATTAACTTGTGGTATAGACAAAACAATCTTTCGAATGTGTTCCACTACATATGGTTCTAACCGTTGTGGGATTCATAGACTTTCGTCCCTTCCCTCTCACCTCGATTATTTGAGGCTCATAGAGGGCTTTCTGGGGCAACGGGGCTCCCCTCATCCTGAGCATGTTTAAGCACGCGGTCACGTCTC